>JALYOK010000457.1 GCA_030856925.1 Pseudomonadota bacterium | reverse complement strand
CGACACGAAGCAATCGTACGGAGCGCCCGCGAATCCCACAGGTCTACTCGCGCGAAAGCTAGATGGTGGTGCGGCTCGAACTGATCGGCGAACCTCTCGCGAGTGCGAGCGCATTGCTGCTCCCGTTACCGGCCTGGCGACTCAGTCGCGACCTCCTCGCCATCAAGCGGGATGAACAGGTAACGCGCCAGCGGGACAAGATAGCAAACTTCGCGAGAAAATTTAGCGCTGCTTCAAGCAAAGGAGATGAGACATTCGACCGGCGAGACACCGTCAGCTTATGTGGGGTTTCGCGCTTATGGTCGCATCAGCCTTCTAGAAAATTGTCGGTATCCTCACGAAGTAACCAACGGCAGGTGTATACCGCATCCATCGCGTCATTTCCCGCTCCGCCCAAGCATTACCCCTGCCGCTAAATAGATCGCGTCAAAGTCTGCCCGTTATCAACATCACGATTAATATCACGACGAGCAGCCCAATCACCCCGCTGGGCGCGTAGCCCCAGCCTTTACTGTGAGGCCAGGTGGGAATCGCACCTAGCAACACCAGAACCAACACGACCAAAAGAATCGTCCCCAATGTCATTTCTCTGCTCCTTCATTCGTCAATAAATATGCGAACCCGGCACGTTGCTTTGTCCATCCATTCAGGTCAGGACGATTAGCGTCTCGCCGGCCGCGCGATTCGCTCGCGCTTATTTCAGTCTTTGACTATCTGGCCCCGCACCTCGCCCTTTTTGACATGACAACCCCCTTTGTTGAAGGTAAGATGAATTTAACTTGTCTGCTTGCCTTTCGGACTCTTGGCAGCGCAACGAATACTTTTAAAATAGTTTTTCGATCTTACGCCGGGCCCGAGGCTCGGTCAATTAGCATTAATTTGCGACCCGCTGCGTGTTGTTCGGCGCCCCGTGTGCGCGGGCATGTCGCATCGTTGATCACGATAACGCTCAAAAGATTGCTGCCGCGATTGCTGTAAGTGGGTTGTTGCTACACCTCGCCAAGAGCCGCTCCCAGCTTGCCTCGCGGCAAGGCATAGTGACATCGATGCGAGTCTTCGGGCATCGATAGCCCGGATTGTGCTCGCGGCGCTTCCGGATTAGGATCATCAAATAATCGCTGACCTTAAAAATTCCATGACGCGCGCAATTAAGCTCTGGCCGCTACTCACCGGCACCCACCGATACGAAAAAATCGTATCGACGCGAAATCGTGGTTACGGTGAGTTTATCGAGGCGCCGATTCTCGCCTATCTGGTCGAAACGCCCAACGGACGTGTCCTGTACGACGTGGGGTGCGACTATCGCAAGGTCGCCGATCCGCTGCTGCGCGCGCAGTTTTTTGATCCCATGCGGCATTTGTTCGATCTGCCCACCATGCATTACGAGCAGCGCATACCGCGCTATTTGTCCCGGCTTGGACTCTCGGCCGCGGACATCGACGTGGTCTTCATCGGTCATCTGCATTTCGATCACGCCGGCGGCCTATGCGATCTGCCGGGATGTGAAGTTCATCTCCAGACCGACGAGTTGGCCGCGGCGCGGACCGGACTCGACGAGGGAGTGTTCCCGGATGAACTGGCCGGCGCCGATCGCTGGCGCTTGCAGACCGGCGAATACACCGTCACCCCGGGCGTGCAAGCCATCGCCAGCCCGGGTCACACGGCCGGCCATATGTCCTTGTTTATCGAGTTGCCCAAGGGCCAGCCGGTCATCCTGTGCGGTGATGCTGCTGACCTCAATGAAAATCTCACCGAGGAAATCGCGCCCGGTTATTGTTGGCAAGACAACGAAGCCCTCGCGCTCGCCAGCATTCGCAAGCTCAATCGACTCGCGCGCGACCACCAGGCGGAACTCTGGCCGAATCACGACATGAGCTTCTTCCGCAGCCTGCCGCCATTTCCCGCCTGGCGGGAGTGAAATTTAACTACCTATGCCACGAGTCGCACCCAGCTTGCCTCGCGGCAAGGCATAGCCTAGAAGGCAATATCCATGCTCCTCTCAAGCACGCTCAAACTGACTCAACAGCATCAGAATTTCTGTTACCGCTACCTTGGCCTAAGCCATTTGACCTATTTCCAAGTTGCCCGATTCTGATTGATACTCTCAGTTGGAGGTTTGAATGAGAATACGGAACACAGCGCAAGTTTTAACGGTGCAGGCCATCGCCGGCTCCCACGTGGTGTTGCTGGCGATGGATATGAAGCCCGGCGATTGCGACGGTCACTTGGGCTTCGCCATCCATCGCACCGATCACACTGAAAACGAAGCTTATTGGTTGGAAGGCATAAAGACTTTCGCGGCGACCGATCCGGGGTTTCCGGCCGGCGCCCGCTACCCGACCAACAAGCATCCCATCCAGGGTTTCACCTGGTCGGATTTCACCGCCAAGCCCGGCCATCGCTACACCTATCGCGTTCAGGCGCTGCGCGGGAAACCCGCCGCGCTGAAAAAATTCAAACAAGTCGAAGTGGAAGTCAACACCGAAGCGGAAGAAGAAGGCGATCACGATATCTTTTTCAATCGAGGCGCGGCGGCATCGCAGGAATTCGCCCGGCGTTTCAAAAAGACTCCGAGCTTGGAGCGCGCCCCGCCGGACGATCCGCGTTGGGCGTGGTTGTCGCGCGGGGCAATGGAGGCAATTATCGCATTCGTCGCTCGCGCAAACAGCAACAAGTTCGCGCTACGAGTGGCCGCCTATGAATTCCGACTCGAACAATTCGCCAGCACTTTGAAAGCAGCAATCGATCGTGGTGTAGATGTGAAAGTATTGTTCGACGCCTGCGACAACCCGCCGGACGAGCACGGCAAGGTGTTTCCTCGCGACGCTAACCGCGAGACCGCCGACGCCGCCAGCATCGAGAACATCAGGCGCGTCGAACGGGTCACCCGATCCGGCGTAAAAAATCCGCCCATCTCCCACCACAAGTTCATCGTGCTGCTGAAGAACGGCAAGCCTCAGGCGGTATTGACGGGCTCAACCAACTTCTCTCTGGGCGGCGTCTACGGTCAATCCAACGTCGTCCACGTTGTCGAAAATCCGCGAGTCGCAAACAGCTATATGAATTGCTGGGAGTTGATCAGCACAAACCCAGACCATGGCGAGCTACGTCAGCGGTTATCCGGATTGAACACCATCCCGGTCGAAAAACCGCGCAGAGGGACAACGTGTATCTTCAGTCCGCAGGCCAACAACGATGCGCTAACGTGGTATGCGAAACAAGCGACGGTCGCGGAAAATGCTTTGTTCATGACCTTCGCGTTCGGCATGAACGATGTCTTTAAGGAGGCCTATCGATCCGGACATTCCGCACTGCGCTACGCGTTAATGGAAGACCTGCTGGCGCCCGGCGTGCGCAAGGAAAATAAACCCGCGGCATTGCAAGAAATGAAAACACTTCGCCAAATGCCGGAGAACCGCTTCGCCGTCGGTAACCGCATCGCCACCAACCATTTCGACCGCTGGATCAAAGAAGAACTGACCGGCCTGAACCGCCACGTCCAGTTCATTCACACCAAGTTCATGCTCGTCGATCCTTTGAGCGACGATCCGATCGTGATCACCGGCTCGGCGAATTTCAGCGCTGCCTCAACGACCAAGAATGACGAGAACATGCTCATCATCCGCGGCAATCGGCGCGTTGCCGACGTGTATCTCGGTGAGTACATGCGGTTGTGGAATCATTACGCGTTCCGCGAATGGCTGGCAGCGAAGGGCGAGTCAATCGATGAGGGATTCAAACATCTCGATACGGAAAACAAATGGTGGCGAGGGTATTTCGGCAACACCGTCCGCAGCCGCCAGCGTCAATATTTTTCCGGGGCGGCGGGCTAGTGGATCGTCATGCAAGCAACCGGCCATTGGAGGGCTCTACATAACGGCCATGAGTGGTCGCTCGAGGCGAGTCGTCTCAACTAACACTTGCCGCTGATTGCCGACATCAACAGCGATGAGTCAAATCTCATCGCCAGCCAGTTAGCCGTCATTAAGCAATTTTAGAAGCCGACTTTAGCAAGCGAATGCATGCGCGTCAAAACATCACCTGCTGATCGAAGGTGAGGATGCCGAACGTTCTCCAAACAACGCGAGTCGGACGGCGAAAACTTACGCACGATTAGCGTTTTCCCTACACAAGCTCCAGATGAACCTTACGGCCCAGAACCTGGGCGGCACGTTGCAGCGTTTCTAAGGTCACATTACCGTCCTTCGGATTGAGGACGCGATCGAGCTGGTTGCGGCTAGTTTTCATCATCGCGGCCATGCGTACTTTGGTGATGCCTTTTTCCTTCATCTCTTCGGCGAGCTGCCAGGCGATGACTTCTTTGATCGCCTGCGTGCTGGCCTCCTCAAAGAACCCCTCTTCTTTCATGAAGTCGTTAAAG
>JALYOK010000431.1 GCA_030856925.1 Pseudomonadota bacterium | reverse complement strand
ATCGCCGACAGCGTGCGCGCAGCCGCGATGACTTGATGGATCTGCGGCTTCTCAATGTCAGGGCGATGGCCTGAGAGGCAACAAGGATGCGGCTTCCAGGCCGCTTTCTAAACATTGAGCGCGCGTGCGCATGAGAGAAATGGAATTACTTAGCGTTAAACTCACTATGCGACAATTCAGTTCATGTCAGACCTTTTAAACGATCCGGTTCTCCTCGCCCGAATCCAGTTCGCGTTCACGATAAGTTTCCACATCATCTTCCCCAGCTTCACCATCGGCCTCGCCGGTTTTATCGCCACGCTCAATGTCATGTGGCTACGAACCGGCCGCGACCATTACCATCGCCTGGCGGTATTTTGGACCAAGATCTTCGGCGTTTCATTTGCTATGGGCGTGGTGTCGGGCTTGGTGCTGTCTTACCAATTCGGCACCAACTGGAGCCGCTTTTCCGTCGTCGTCGGCAACGTGATCGGCCCGCTAATTGGTTACGAAACACTGACGGCGTTTTTTCTCGAAGCGACGTTCCTCGGCGTCATGTTATTCGGTCGCGAGAAAGTGTCGCCCGCCATTCATACCTTGTCATCGATTATGGTGGCGCTTGGTACCTCGCTCTCGGCGTTTTGGATTCTAGCGGCTAACAGTTGGATGCACACACCGACGGGCCATGAAGTTCGCGACGGCATTGCCTATCCGCTCGAATGGTTCAGCATCATCTTCAACCCGAGTTTTCCTTACCGCTTCGCCCACATGTTCACCGCGGCTTACCTGACAACGTCGGTGGTCGTTCTTGCGGTTGGGGCACGCTACTTGGTTGCTAACGTATTTGAACAAGAGGCCAAGACCATGCTGCGCATGGGGCTTGGCATGGTCGCGATCCTCGCGCCTCTGCAACTGTGGATCGGCGACATGCATGGCCTCAACACCTCCCACCATCAACCGGCCAAGATCGCCGCCATGGAGGCTCACTGGGAGGGCGATAAACCCGCGCCGCTGGTGCTGTTTGCGCTGCCGAACAAGGCCACCGAAAGCAATGATTTCGAAATCGCGATTCCCAATCTCGCCAGCCTCATTATTACCCACGATTCGAATGGGCTGTTTAAAGGATTGAAAGACTTCAAACCCGAAGATCGACCGCCTATCACGTCAGTATTTTTCGCGTTTCGCGTTATGGTCGGGATCGGCGTCACGCTGATCGCCATCGGTTTAATCGGCGCCTGGTTATGGTGGCGCGGGAAATTGTTCGCGGCGCGCTGGTATCTACGCCCGGTGTCCTACGCCTGGACTCTAGGCTTTATCGCCATCCTCGCCGGCTGGCTGGTGACGGAATCGGGCCGGCAACCTTGGCTCGCCACCGGCATTCTGCGCACTGCCGATGCGATTTCTCCGGTTCCGGCGAGCATGGTGCTCACGTCGCTGATATTGTTCGTGCTGGTCTATTGCGTGGTATTTTCCATCGGCGTCCGCTACATTCGCCGCATGATAAAGACGGGCCCGAAAGGGGTTGCCGCCGCCCCCGTCGACGCGCTTCCAAATCGGCCCCTTGCTGCTGCGACTGACGCTGCGCGGGAAGCCAAAGGAGGTGCCGCGCCATGAGCTCGCTTGAATATTCCATCCCCGTCGTGTGGGCCCTCGTCATCGGCGCCGCGGTCGCGTTGTACGTGATCCTCGATGGCTTCGACCTCGGCATCGGCATTCTCTTTCCGCTATTCAAGAAAGAAGAAGACCGCGACCAAATGATGAATTCCGTGGCGCCGTTCTGGGACGGCAATGAAACCTGGCTCGTGCTTGGTGGCGGCGGGCTGTTAGTGGCATTTCCCAAAGCGTACGCGGTGATCATGCCGGCGCTGTATTTGCCGGTGATCGTGATGCTGCTGGCATTGGTGTTTCGCGGTGTAGCCTTCGAGTTCCGCTGGGTCGCCAAGCCGCGGCACAGAAAATGGGACGTTGCCTTCGCTGCGGGTTCGATCGTCGCTGCTTTTTGCCAAGGCTTGATACTAGGCGGAATCATGCAGGGCATCCACATTGTGAATGGTGAATTCGCCGGCGGCAGCTTCGATTGGCTCACACCGTTCAGTCTGCTGTGCGGCGTGTCGTTGGTCGTCGGCTACGCTTTGATCGGCGCGACCTGGCTGGAGATGAAAACCCTCGGTGCCGTTGGTGAGCGTGCGAGAGCTTACGCAACTCCGCTCTTAATGGCCCTGATGGTGTGCATCCT
>JALYOK010000417.1 GCA_030856925.1 Pseudomonadota bacterium | reverse complement strand
ATTATAGTTCGCGGGCTCCACCACTTCGCCCTGAGCCGCTTCCACGCAAGCGGCCTTCACCGCGTCGTCATCCAACCCCAATATCGCTGCAATACCACCTTGCCCCGCGGGCACGGCGTTTTGCATTGCCTCAGCGCGAAACCGAACCAGAGGAACCGCATCGGAAAAATTCAGCACTTCCGCTGCCACTAGCGCGCTGAACTCGCCCAGGCTGTGCCCTGCGAAATAGCGTGGCCGATCGCCGTTTGCGCTCAACCACGCCCGCCAGGTCGCCACACCCGCCGTCAGCATCAAAGGCTGGGTATTAACGGTTTGGCTCAAGGCTTCCGCCGGACCGTCCGTGACCATGCGCCATAGGTCGAGCTTAAGCAGATCCGATGCCTCGACGAATGTTTCGCGAACGGCTGGAATATGAGCAAGCCCCGCCATCATGCCGACGCTTTGCGATCCTTGGCCGGGAAAAACGAATGCGAGAGTCATTGCACTCACATTTTCATGAGGATAGAACCCCAGGTGAAACCGCCACCGACGCCTTCTAGCAGCACCGTGTGGCCGGACTTGATTCGCCCGTCACGCACGGCCACGTCGAGCGCCAACGGCACTGAGGCAGCCGAGGTGTTGCCATGCTGTTCCACCGTCAGCACTACTCGTTCTAACGGCAACCCCAATTTTCTCGCGGTTGCATTAATTATGCGAACATTCGCTTGATGGGCGATAAACCAATCGACTTGTTCGATAGACAGTTGGTTGGCGGCCAAGGCTTCTCGGCCCACTTGCTCCATTACATGCACCGCAAGCTTAAACACGCTGTTTCCTTCCATTTTGAGGAAGGGCACGCCGCAGACTTCGCCGTTTCTCACTGATCCCGGAGTCGACAAAATATTGGCGTAGGATCCATCGGCGTGCAGATGACTCGAGCACACGCCCGGCGTTGAGCTCGCTTGCAGCACCACGGCGCCGGCGCCATCACCGAACAACACACAAGTGCCGCGGTCTTTCCAATCCAAAATCCGGGAAAAGATTTCAGCGCCGATCACCACAGCGCAACGATGCTGCCCCGAGCGAATAAATTTGTCGGCGATCGCCATGCCGTAAATAAATCCAGTGCACACAGCTTGAACGTCGAATGCCGCACAACCCTTGATACCTAGCTTAGCTTGCAGTAAACATGCCGTACTGGGGAAAATCATGTCTGGCGTCGAGGTGGCGACAATAATTAAGTCGATGTCGCCGTAGTCAATGTTGGCCGCTTCGGTGGCGCGCTGGGTCGCCTTGAATGCGAGATCGCTGGTGTTCTCTTGCTCGCTCGCGATGTGGCGATTGCGAATTCCGGTGCGCGAAAAAATCCATTGGTCGGAAGTATTGACCATCGCTTCCAAGTCGCGGTTGGAAAGCATTTTCTCGGGTAGGTAAGCACCCGTCCCGATGATGCGGGAATAAATCATGCGACGTTGACTTGCTGGCCGGCGATCATTTCTTCGATGCGCATTAACACACCGTTCGTCACTTCGGCGGCGGCGCGCTTGATGGCCGTTTCGAACGCGAACACATCCGCCGAGCCGTGACTTTTCACCACAATGCCGCGCAGCCCGACCAGAGTCGCGCCATTGTATTGGCGCGGGTCGACACGACGGCGAAACGCGCGGATCACTGGTCTGGCTACGATACTGGAAACTTTAGTTAAGAGATTGCGGCTGAATTCTTCGCGCAAGTACGTCGCCATAATACGAGCGAGACCTTCGGTGGATTTCAACAACACGTTACCGGTGAATCCGTCACACACCACCACGTCTACGGTGCCTTTGAATATGTCGTCACCCTCGACGTTACCGTAAAAATTAAGATGGCTGGCGCGCAGAAGATCCGCCGCCTCTTTCACCACGTCGTTGCCCTTGATGGCTTCCGCGCCGATGTTCAATAAGCCTACTGTGGGGCGATCCTTGCCGTCTACGGCGGTAGCGAGCATGGCGCCCATCACACCGAACTGGAGCAATTGCTGGGCGGAACAATTGATGTTCGCGCCTAAATCCAGCACCACAGTCTGGCCTTTGTAGGTCGGCAACGTGGCTGCGATCGCGGGTCGTTCGATGCCGGGCAGCGTCTTCAGTACGAAACTGGAAATGGCCATCAGCGCACCGGTGTTCCCGGCGGAGACGCAGGCATCTGCCCTGCCCTCTTTCAGCAAATTCACGGCGACCCGCATGGATGAGTCTTTCTTCTTGCGTATAGCCAGTGCAGGCGCTTCGTCCATAGTCACCACTTGCGTTGCGACTTGGATACTCACTCGCTCCGATTCGAAACTACCGGCGGCAGCAAGCGCTCGGACCACCGCGTCCCGGTGACCCACCAAAATGATCTTTGTGTCTAGCGTGTGCTTGAGATACGACAGCGCGGCGGCAACGGTGACCGCCAAGCCGTGATCTCCACCCATCGCATCAATGGCGACCGTAATCGTCACAGACGCGTCGTCATTTCAATAACCAGAAGCAACTTGCAGAGAATTAATCGCCTTTGGTCGGAACAACTTTCTTGCCTCGATAAAAACCGTTTGGGCTCACGTGATGACGCAAATGCACTTCGCCGGTAGTCGGTTCAACGGCCAACGCAGGAGGGGTCAAAAAATCATGCGACCGATGCATACCTCGTTTCGACGGCGACTTTTTGTTTTGCTGAACTGCCATGGAATAACTCCTTCATAATTTAAATCAGACTAAACCTACCCGAATTTAGCCACTGGAAAAAGGCGAGTGAACAGGGGCGGATTGACCATCGGCATTTTCCGGATTTATACATTCGTAATCATGCTTCGGCGCCAGCGGCAAAGCCAAAATGATCTCGTCCTCCAACAATTCCAACAAGTTCACCTTGTAACTTGCGACGACCACATCGACGTCTTCATCTTCGTCGCCCAAATTCGGCAACTGCGTCTCGCTAGCCACTAACACAAGCTCACTTTTCAAATTCAGCAAATGTGCCATATCGGCCAAACAACGCTGGCAGGCCAAAATCAACTGTCCCGAAACCGACAACGTCAAGTTAGGTCTTTGCCGGCCGTCCATTCTCCCCTGGACGCGGAACTCGATCTCTCCCACCGACGATGCGAGGTCACCCTGCACACGTTGGAGACTACTTACCGCTATTTTACCCTGAAGCGATTCGCTTTTCTGGGCGAACGAGATACTATCGATGAGAAATGCGTTCGACATTAGGCGCGCATAATATTATTGATCGGACTTTCTGTCAAAGGATTGCATTGAAAAACAAACCTTTAGTCCTTGCGTCCTCGTCTTTGTACCGGCAAGAATTGCTCAAAAGGCTGCGCTTACCCTTCACTGCGGTCAGCCCCGATATAGACGAATCGCCCGCGCCCGGCGAAACTCCGCCGGCTACAGCGCTACGCCTCGCGGAACAAAAAGCCCGCGCGCTCGCTGCCCGTTTTCCCGACGCATTGATCATCGGCTCCGACCAAGTCGCAGAATTAGATGGACTCGCAATCGGCAAACCGGGCGATCATGCCGAGGCCGTCAAACAATTGACCGCTGCAAGCGCCCATACGGTTTATTTTCATACTGCGTTGTGTTTACTCGACGCTGGCGTCGGCCAAGCGCAAACTAAAATCGCGACCAACGAAGTCAAATTTCGCGCACTCACGCCGGAGCAAATAGAACGATATCTGTTAGCGGAAAAGCCCTATGACTGCGCCGGCAGCGCGAAAAGCGAAGGCCTTGGCATCACGCTGATTGAATCCATTCGCGGCGACGATCCGAATGCGCTGATCGGATTGCCGTTGATCGAGTTAACGACGATGCTGATGCGAGCTGGAGCTGAAATTTCGTAAGTATTGAAAAGGTCGCCCAGTAGCGTACGCCCTATTCGGGCAATTCGGGCTGGCTCAGCTACAGCGAAAGGATACGTCGGATGTAAGATAGCTTCTCTTCGGAGAGACCCGCAAGCTGCTCTTCCCTTATGCGACCCTCACGAAGTAGGCGACTGAAGACCAAGATTAACTGCGAATAGCGGTAATCATACTTTTCATCTATCTCACGCTCCTTCGAGGCAAGAAATCGCCGCACATTCCACATCTCCTCCGGCGTACTGGTCGCTGTAGCCTTCGCTTTGAATTCGGCGACGACCTCGCTTAGCTCGGATTCAAGCGCCTGCTCGAATACCTTGCGGGAGAGATTCTTCTCGGCATGCGACCATTTGATATCGTTCATCTTGACCTCGCTTGCGCGCACAAACGTTACGTTGCGCAGCGAAGGGTTCAGGATGACAGGGCGTTTTTCGGGGGGTCCGCTGCGCTTGATTCATCTTTCGATTCTGGAAATTGTTTCCGCGGTGAAACTAAATCGATAGTTTTTGATAGTCGCTGACCGTATCGACATCGACGAGAACGCCCCGGTCTTTCGTCTCAATCAAATGAATTTGACGCTCGTGTTTGGCGATGATTGCGCGCGCGCCGGCATCGCCTTCGAGGGTGAGCAAGGCGGCCCGAAAGCGGGAATGAATGCCGACGGGATGTCCGCGCTGGCCTCCGTAGACGGGCATTGCAAATGGCGCGCCCTGCTCTATTGCGGCTGCCACAGCGCGGATGGTGTCCGGCTTGATGAGCGGCATGTCGCCCAACGCGATGACCCAGTTGGCATCGATTGGCGACGCTGCGACCGCGGCGGCTAGACTGTGGCCCATGCCTTGTTCGGCGCGCTCGCAGACGACGATATGAAGATTGGGTTGGGCGCTGAGCAATGCGCGCGTCGCCTCATCGCCGGGACGCACGACGGCGATTACCTGATTTACGGCGGCGGCGAGATTGCGCACCGAGGCGACGCAAATCGCGAGGCCGTCGGGTAGAAGTTGTTGAAGTTTGCCACCGCCAAAGCGTTTACCGGCGCCGGCAGCGAGGAGGATGCCGGTGATCAACCGACAGCGGAGAGCTTGGGTTTGTCCGGCGATGAAGCTTTGTTGGCGGGGACGAGTTCGATGCCGTTGCGCACAGCGGTGATGTCTGCGAGGATGGCGATCGCCATTTCCGAGGGAATCTTGCTGCCGATTTGCAGGCCAACTGGGCCGCGCATGCGCGCGATTTGCGCGGGCGTGAGTTCGAATTGCAGAAGGCGCTCGCGCCGAGCCTGCTGATTCTTTTTTGAGCCCAACGCGCCGACGTAAAACGAATCGGACTTTAGGGCCTCCAGTAACGCTAGATCATCCTGCTTCGGATCGTGGGTGAGCGCGATGACGGCAGTGTGATTGTCCGCCTTTAGCGCCGTGACGAAATCGTCGGGCATTTGCTTGGAGACTTCGACATCGGGCATGTCCCAGGATAGGCGATACTCTTCGCGCGGATCGCAAACGAATACGCTGTAGTCCAGCGCCTGCGCGAACTGAGCCACGTAGGTGGACAATTGGCCGGCGCCGATGATACCTAAGCGCCAGCGCGGCCCGTGAACCGTCGTTAGCGAGCGGTCGTCGAATTCCAAGTCTTGCGTGAATGTTGCGCTGACCAACTCCGAGTTTCCGGTTGCGAGGTCCAACTTACGTGCGACCACTTCGCGCTTTTCGATTTTCGCAAGCACTTCGCTCCAACTCCTGCTCCCTTGCGACTCTTGGCGCAAAGGCTCCAGCACGAGTTGAAGGGTTCCACCGCAGGGCAGGCCGAAACGGCGGGCCTCTTCGGACGAAACACCATAAGTGACCAGCTCCGGCGTGGGCTTTACATCTTCGCCACGACGCAAGCGATCGATCAAATCATCTTCGATACAGCCGCCGGATACGGAACCGGCAAGACGGCCATTGGAACACACGGCCAACATCGCCCCGGGGGGCCGGGGCGATGAGCCGAATGTTTTTACTACCGTGACAAGCGTGACCGGAAGTCCCTGGTCAAGCCAGGTGACAGTCTGACGCAGAACTTCCAGATCGACGCTGTGCATCGTTACTTCCTTACGCCGTGATGCCGGGTTTGAACGGCATCTTGCGCACGCGCTTGCCGGTGGCGGCAAACACAGCGTTGGAGATGGAGGGCGACACCAACGGCACACCCACCTCACCCAAACCGCCCGGGTTTCTGTTGCTCGCGACAAAGTGAATGTCGATAGGCGGAACGTCGGCCATGCGCGGGATGTAGTATTGATGGAAGTTGGTTTGTTGAACCACGCCGTCCTTGATGGTGATTTCGCTGAAGGCGTTCTGGAACCCGCTAACCACGCCAGACTGGATTTGCTGGTGAGCGATGTTGGGGTTGATTAGAATGCCGGCGTCCACCGCGTAGGTCATCTTGTGCACTTTGATCTTACCGTCGGACTTGACTTCAATTTCGGAAATTAAGCAACCGTAAGCCTCGTAGGCCTCGATCACCGCTACGCCATGGAAGTGACCGGCAGGCAACGGTTTACCGTAACCGGCACGATCCGCCGCCAAGTCGATCACGCCGAGATAAAGCGGCTTGTCGCGCAGCAGGATACGGCGATACGCAACCGGATCCATGCCCGCAGCAGCAGCCATTTCGTCCATCATGACTTCTTGCGCGAACGCGTTCAGGTTGTTCGACACGGCGCGCCAGTAACCGACACGCTGTCCCGTATCGACCATGACGGAGGACAGATGCCAGTTCGGCACATCGTACGGTAAGTTCTCCGCGGCTTCCATCATGAACGGATCCACACCCTTTTGCACCGCACCCGGGAACAGGCGCGCGGAGATGGAGGGCGACGCGATCTTGTACTTGTAGGCGGACGGCATGCCGTTGGAATCCAACGCCACTTGAATCTTCTGCAAGCTGACCGGACGATAGGAGTCGTTCATCATGTCATTTTCGCGTGACCAGATGGTCTTGACCGGCACGCCGGGCATCGCTTTAGCGATTACTGCGGCCTGCGCAACGAAGTCCATCTCGATCTTACGACCGAAACCACCACCCAAATAAGTCGTGTGAATGTTGATCTGCTCAGGCTTCAGGCCAGTCGCAGCGGCAACGGTCGGCGGCACCAGGGTTTGGAACTGGGTCGGCGCCCAAACTTCCGCGCTTTCACCCTTGATCAGAACCGTCGCGTTGAGCGGCTCCATCGCGCTGTGAGCCAGGAACTGGAGTTCGTATTCGGCCTCCAGCGTCTTGGCTGCGCTACCCATCGCCGCATTCACATCCCCACGAGCTTTGACCTCAGCGCCATCCTTCGCCATACCCTCGGCCAGCATCTTCGAGATCGCATCACTGCTCAGATCCGCGTTCTTGGTCACGCTCCACTTGATATTGCCCTTGGTCAGCGCTTGTTTCGCGTGCCAGTAGCTATCGGCGATCACGGCCACGCCGTTGGTGTAAGTATCGTTGAATTTAACGACTTTCTTGGCGCCGGGCGAGGCCATCATCGCGGCTTCGTCAAAACTTTCGACGTCGCCGCCGATAACGGGACTCATTTCCACGGCCGCGATCATCATGCCGGGGACTTTAACGTCCATACCGAATTCGGCGGTGCCATTCACCTTGTAGGGGGAATCGAAACGCTTTAACGGTTGACCGATGATCTTCCACTGGGAAGGAGCTTTCAGCTTCGGCTCTTTGGGTTCGGTTTGCTTCATCGCGGCGGCGGCCAACGAGCCGTAGCTCGCTTTCTTGCCACCCGGGCCCATGACATAGCCCTTGCTGGTGGACAGTTGGCTGGCGTCCATGCCCCACTCTGCGGCGGCGGCAGCGACGATCATCTCCCGCGC
>JALYOK010000416.1 GCA_030856925.1 Pseudomonadota bacterium | reverse complement strand
TATGGTGATCGGAAATTGAGTCGCCAAGTAACGGCCGATCAATTCGAAACACCCTAAGTGGGGCGTCAGCATGATCATGCCCTTGCATTCGGCGCGAGCGTCGACAACAGCGTCCCACCCGTTAACTGCACCAACTGTGGCAAGCAAATCCGCTGTGGGGCGAAGCCATACGAAAGGAAGCTCTGATATCGCTTTGCCAGATTCCGCCACGCTTTGTTCCAGCAACCGGCGGAATTGTTGGCAATTTGTGGCGATGGCGCTGGACGCGAGATTGTCGTGCAGGCGATGCCGGTAACGAGGCGCTAACCAGTACGTCATCCGACCGAGCCCCGCTCCGATCGCGTGAGCGACGGGCAGCGGGACGCGCGCAAACAATCCGATCAGGAATTTAACGATCCTAGCGATTTTTGAATTCCCGTAAAAGTTTGCTAGGATTATGCATTTTTCTACAACAACTCAACCGACAGGCCGATCTCGACCATGAGCAATTTCCTATTTTCTTCGGAATCCGTTTCCGAGGGCCATCCCGACAAAGTCGCCGACCAAATCTCCGATGCGGTGTTGGACGCGATTTTAGCGCAAGACCCGCACGGCCGGGTGGCTTGCGAAACTTTGGTTGCGACCGGGCTGGTCGTGATTTCCGGTGAAATCACCACTAAAGCCCATATCAATTACATGGAAATCGCGCGCGACACCGTTCGTCGTATCGGTTACACGGATTCTGATATCGGCTTCGATTACAAATCCTGCGCCGTGCTGACGGCCATCAACCGCCAGTCGCCCGATATTGCGCAAGGGGTAAACGAAGGTGAGGGCTTGGATTTAGATCAGGGCGCCGGCGATCAAGGCTTGATGTTTGGCTACGCGTGCCGCGAAACGGCGGCGTTGATGCCGCTGCCGATTTATTACGCTCACCGGATCATGCAACGCCAAGCCGAGGTGCGCCGCGATGGACGTCTGCCTTGGCTGCGCCCCGATGCCAAGAGCCAGCTCACAGTGCGCTATGTCGATGGCGTGCCGACGGAAATCGATACCGTGGTGGTGTCGACGCAGCACAGCCCGGATGTGTCCCACGCTCAGCTGTCGGAAGCAGTAATAGAAGACATCATTAAACCGGTGTTGCCGAAGGATTTGCTAACGGGAAACACGCGCTACCTGGTCAACCCGACCGGACGATTTGTCGTCGGCGGCCCGCACGGCGATTGCGGCCTGACCGGCCGCAAGATAATTGTCGATAGCTACGGCGGTTCGGCTCGCCACGGCGGCGGTGCGTTCTCCGGCAAGGATCCTTCAAAGGTGGATCGTTCCGCGGCGTACGCCCTACGATATGTGGCGAAGAACGTAATTGCCGCCGGGCTCGCCGATCGTTGTGAAATCCAAGTCGCTTACGCAATTGGCGTCGCCAAGCCAGTTTCCGTGATGGTGAGCACTTACGGAACCGGCAAAGTGCCGGACGACAAGATCACCGAGTTGATCCAAAAACACTTCGACCTGCGTCCGAAAGGCATCATCCAGGCGCTCGATTTACTGCGTCCGATTTACAGTAAAACCGCCGCCTATGGACACTTCGGCCGTGAAGAGCCGGAATTCACTTGGGAATCGACCGATAAAGCGGATACACTTCGCGCCGAATCGGGTTTGAAAGGCGCACGGCCTATATTGGCTGTCGCGTAGGTTTTGATCGAAGGGCGGCGCAACGCCGCCCTGCTAGTCTGCCTTGCTCTGAGGGGCGCTGCGACGGGGAAGTTTCAACACCTCGCCAGGCTCAGGGCTTCAAGGGTAAAGCTTCAACCGCGCTCATTCATTAACTTGAATGGAGAGTACGAATATGAATGCAATCCTCGAGCAATCCAACAAAGACTATTACGTCGCGGACATGCGGTTGGCCGATTGGGGCCGCAAGGAAATCAAAATCGCGGAGACCGAAATGCCCGGCCTGATGGCAATTCGCGAGGAGTTTGCAAACAGCCAGCCGCTAAAAGGTGCGCGCATCACCGGCTCCTTGCATATGACCATCCAAACCGCCGTGCTGATCGAGACCTTGCAAGCCCTCGGCGCAGAAGTGCGCTGGGCGTCGTGCAACATTTTTTCGACCCAGGATCACTCAGCCGCCGCCATAGCCGTGACCGGTACGCCGGTTTTCGCTTACAAAGGCGAAACTTTGGAGGAATATTGGGACTTCACCCATCGCATTTTTGAATGGGGCGATGGCGGCTTCTCCAACATGATTTTGGACGACGGCGGCGACGCGACTTTGTTGCTGCACTTGGGCGCCCGCGCAGAAAAAGATGCCGCGGTGATCGCTAAGGCCGGCGGCGAAGAAGAAAAATTCTTGTTCGCCGCGATCAAGAAACGGTTGGCGTCCCACCCCGGCTGGTATTCCAAACGCTTGGCCGCGATAAAAGGCGTGACGGAGGAAACCACTACCGGCGTGCATCGCCTTTATCAAATGCACAAGGAGGGCAAGCTAGCTTTCCCGGCGATCAACGTGAACGACAGCGTCACCAAATCGAAATTCGATAATCTCTACGGCTGCCGCGAATCGTTGGTCGACGGCATCAAACGCGCCACCGACGTGATGATCGCGGGCAAAGTCGCCGTCGTCGCCGGTTATGGCGACGTCGGCAAGGGTTCGGCGCAGGCGTTGCGCGCGTTGTCCGCTCAAGTGTGGGTGACGGAAATCGATCCGATCTGCGCGCTACAAGCGGCGATGGAAGGCTATCGAGTGGTGACGATGGAATACGCCGCCGACAAAGCCGACATTTTCGTCACCGCCACGGGCAATTTCAACGTCATACATCACGACCACATGGCCAACATGAAAGATCAGGCGATCGTCTGCAACATCGGCCATTTCGACAACGAGATAGACGTAGCATCGGTCGAGAAATATGAATGGGAAGAAATCAAGCCGCAAGTCGATCACATCATCTTTCCCGACGGCAAGCGCATCATTCTGCTCGCCAAGGGCCGGCTGGTGAACTTGGGTTGCGGCACGGGTCACCCGAGCTATGTGATGAGTTCGTCCTTCGCGAATCAGACTATCGCGCAAATCGAGCTTTTTACCAACGCCGCGAAATATCCGATCGGTGTCTACACCCTGCCGAAACATCTCGACGAAAAAGTTGCACGCTTGCAATTGAAAAAACTGAATGCGCAGTTGACCGAATTGAGCGATGCGCAAGCGGCGTACATCGGGGTGCAGAAGCAAGGACCGTACAAGGCGGATCACTACCGGTATTAGGAACCTGGGGCGAACCCCCAAGCGCTATGATCTCTTCCCATCGCACTTTCAGTTTCGAATTTTTCCCGCCGAAGACGCCAGAGGGCGTCGAGAAACTCCGCAAGGTTCGCCAGCAACTTGCCCAACTCAAACCGGAGTTTTTTTCCGTTACCTTTGGCGCAGGCGGCTCCACCCAGGATCGCACCCTTGAAACCGTCCTAGAGATTCAAGCCGACGGCTCGAACGCCGCGCCCCATCTTTCTTGCATCGGTTCGACTCGGGAAAACATTGGCGCGATTCTGCAGAAATATCGCGACAACGGCATCAAGCACATCGTTGCGCTGCGAGGTGATCTGCCATCCGGCACCTACGGCGTCGGCGAGTTTCGTTACGCCAACGAATTGGTAGAGTTCATCCGCGCAGAGACCGGCGATCATTTTCAGATCGAAGTGGCGGCCTACCCAGAGTTTCACCCACAATCCCGCTCGGCACAAGAGAACTTGCAGCATTTCAAGGGAAAAGTGGATGCCGGCGCTAACGCGGCGATCACGCAATATTTTTTCAACGCCGATGCCTATTTCAATTTCGTCGACGAATGCGAGGCGATGAACATTGCAATTCCCATCGTGCCCGGCATTATGCCGGTTAATAATTTCAGCCAGCTCGCGCGATTTTCCGATGCCTGCGGCGCGGAGATCCCGCGTTGGATACGGTTGAAAATGCAAAGCTATGGCGACGACACGGCATCGATTCGCGCCTTCGGCTTGGAGTTGATTTGCGCCTTGTGCGATCGACTGTTATCGCAAGGCGCGCCCGGTCTGCATTTCTACACGCTCAATCAAGCCGGCACGACCAGCACGATCTGGCAACGACTGGGATTGTAGCAATTGATTCCATCGTCCTCGTACGTGTGGGCGCACTCAATGGTCAATCATTGGCCTGGAAGCCGCACCAATATTGGCTCCCAGGCCGGTGTTTAGGCATTGAGCGAGGCATGGCTGATTGATTTAAACTGCGTGATCGTTCTCGGTTAACGTTTCATCAAAAATGACCGCAAAAATAATAGACGGCAACGAACTCTCCCGACTCATACGGGCCGACTTCAAGACTGAAGTCGAAGCACTCAAAGGTCGCGGCATCACGCCCGGCTTGGCGGTTGTCATTGTCGGCGACGATCCCGCGTCCCACGTCTATGTGCGCAACAAAGTCAAAGCGTGCGCCAATGTCGGCATCCATTCCGAGCTGCATGCTATGCCGGCCGGTATATTGCAAGCCGAACTGCTGGCGAAGATACATGCATTGAATAACGACCCCGCGATCCACGGGATCTTGGTGCAGTTGCCGGTGCCGAAGCACATTGATAATAAGGCCATTATCAAGGCGATCGCCGCAGAAAAAGATGTTGATGGATTTCATCTCGCTAATCTCGGCGCACTAGTCGTCGGCGAGCCGACCTTCCAACCCTGCACGCCTTACGGGGTGATGAGAATGCTGGACTATCACAATATTCCCATTGAGGGTCAGCATGTCGTGGTGATTGGCCGCAGCAACATCGCCGGCAAGCCCATGGCGTTAATGTTGATCAATCGCAGTGCGACGGTCACGGTCTGTACGTCCAAGACACGCAACCTCGGCTCGATCACACGGTTAGCGGATATCCTCGTTGTCGCGACCGGCAAGGCCAATATGATCACAGTGGACATGGTGAAAGACGGCGCGGTGGTGATCGATATCGGCATCAATCGCCTGCCCGACGGCAAGCTTGCCGGCGACGTGCATTTCGATACGGTGAAGGAAAAGGCATCGTACATCACGCCGGTGCCGGGCGGTGTGGGGCCGATGACGATTACGATGTTGCTATCGAATACGATTGCGGCAGCGAAACAAACGGCAAAAAATAAATGAGTGGTTATCACGTTGCCGGGCGCTGGCCCCCTCACCCTGCACCCTCTCCGCCGCCGTGGGGGAGAGGGGATTTCCTACTTCTCCCGCTCATGCGGGAGAAGGCTGGGATGAGGGTGAGCGTGACCTACCCGTTCGTGATTCAAGTAACCCTATGACCGTATTCGACCCCACCAAACACCGCAATCTCATTGCGGTCATCCTCGCCTGCTTGGCGGCGATCGGGCCGTTCTCCATCGACACCTATCTGCCGGCTTTCCCAGAAATACGGGCCAGCCTAGGCGCGAGTCAGGTGGGGTTGCAGCAATCGCTGACGGCTTACTTGCTGCCCTATTGCTTCATGATCCTTTGGCACGGCGCGATTTCCGATTCGATCGGTCGGCGCAGCACCGTGCTCATCGGACTTGCGATATATACCTTGGCGTCGATAGGTTGCGCGCTCGCGCCGTCAATCGAAGTGTTGCTCCTGTGCCGCGGCATCCAGGGGCTGGCAGCAGGCGCGGGAATGGTGGTCGGCCGCGCCATGGTTCGCGATTTGTTCGACGGTGCGGCGGCGCAACGATTGATGGCGCAGGTACAGATGATTTTCGGCATCGCGCCGGCGATCGCGCCCATCATCGGCGGCTGGATATTGGGCTTGTTCAACTGGCAATCGACCTTTTGGTTCTTGGCGCTGTTCGCCATCATGTTGACGGTCCTCGTGTGGCGATACTTGCCGGAGACGCTCGATCCTGCCAAGCGCCAGTCGTTGCTCCCGGCAAAAGTTTTGGGCAATTTTCAACGTGTGTTCGCGCACAAATCCATGCTGCCGTTGGCGCTCACGGTCGGCTGCAACTTCGCCGGATTTTTTCTCTACGTATTGGCGGCGCCGGTATTTCTACTGGAACATCTCAAGGTCAGTAACCAAGGCTTTGCCTGGTTATTCGTGCCGACGGTCACGGGCATGGTGCTCGGCTCCTATACCTCGAGGCGGCTAGCCGGCAATCGCACGCCGGGGGAGACCGTTTCTCTTGCTTACAAAGTCATGTTCGCCGCTGCGGCGCTCAACATTTTGGTCTGCCTGTTCGTAAAACCGGGCGTGCCGCAGAATGTCATCCCGGTGATGGTTTATAACTTTGGCATGGCCCTGGCGATGCCGACCATCACGCTGCTGGCGCTCGATTTATTTCCGACCATGCGCGGACTGGTGTCCTCTGCGCAAGCTTTCATCCAAACACTCATCAGCACTTTATCCGCGGGACTTGTCGTCCCCCTGCTCTATCACTCGCCGCTGGCAATGGCGCTGGGGATGGCGGCTTACATGGTGTTGGGGTTTTTGGCGTGGCGCAAATACGTATGCGATCTCCAGGGCGATGCGGTTAAGGCTTCGTAGCGCGTTGATCTAAATTATCGGCAATTTCATGGCGACCGTAGGGCAGCAAGCTCTTGATATTTGACACCTTTGCACTTCGCGGCTAAACTCTTGTGTTTCGTTCGGAGGGGTGCCCGAGTGGCTAAAGGGGGCAGACTGTAAATCTGTTGGCTTACGCCTACGCTGGTTCGAATCCAGCCTCCTCCACCAGAAGTCAATATAATCAATTGGTTGCATGGATTCAGTGCAAATTTTTGTTGAAGCAAATGCGGGTGTAGCTCAATAGTAGAGCAGAAGCCTTCCAAGCTTACGACGAGGGCGCATGCGAAGGGTGGAGCAGGGCCCCGCTGGAATAGCGGGATGCGACCCCGAAGCATGCGAGAGAACCCGGGGGTGATTGTTGCGGTAGCAGGTGCGGGTGTAGCTCAATGGTAGAGCAGAAGCCTTCCAAGCTTACGACGAGGGCGCATGCGAAGGGTGGAGCAGGGCCCCGCTGGAACAGCGGGATGCGACCCCGAAGCATGCGAGAGAACCCGGTGGTGATTGTTGCGGTAGCA
>JALYOK010000415.1 GCA_030856925.1 Pseudomonadota bacterium | reverse complement strand
AGGATGCCCGAGCCTTGATCGCCGGTCACTTG
Organism: Pseudomonadota bacterium; assembly: GCA_030856925.1. Taxonomy (GTDB): domain Bacteria; phylum Pseudomonadota; class Gammaproteobacteria; order Burkholderiales; family JALYOK01; genus JALYOK01. The sequence continues at coordinate 4,111 of JALYOK010000415.1, read as the reverse complement.
GACCGTCCAATTTCCCTGCAGGTCTTGAGATAAAATACCGCGTTGGAACTCAGTGCGCCCCGGCGCTTTCTTGATTGGCGAGGTGCAATGCGCCTTGAGGGAAGGAAAGGGCTCGATGTTGGTTCGCCCCATCAAAATCAAAAGCGCATCGCGCACGAACTGATAGAACGTCACCATCACGGATACGGGATTGCCGGGCAGGCCGAAGAAATGGGCGCCGCCGATTTTGCCGTAAGCCAGCGGCCGGCCGGGCTTCATCGCGATTTTCCAGAACAGGACTTCTCCCAGTTTGCTGAGCATTTGCTTGACGAAATCGGCTTCGCCGACCGAAACGCCGCCGCTGGTGATGACCACATCGGCGATTTTGGATGCTTCCGCAAAGGCGTTTTCGATCAGCACCGGATCGTCCGCGACCACGCCCATGTCGTAAACCTCGCAGCCGAGCTTCACCAGCATGCCATATAAGGTGTAGCGGTTGCTGTCGTAGATTTGTCCCTCTGCTAAGGTCGAACCGACCGAGCGCAATTCGTCGCCTGTTGAGAAAAACGCCACCCGTAAGGGGCGATAAACCGAGACTTCGCCTATACCGAGCGAGGCGATCAAGCCTAGTTCCGCTGGCCGAATTGGGTGACCTTTAGGCAAAGCAACCGCGCCCGCCTTCAGGTCCTCGCCGGCCTGGCGCACGTTCTGGCCGGGTTTTTGTCCTGCCGCGATAGTGATTTGCTTAGCGTTTGCTTTGGCGCGTTCTTGCATCACGATGCAATCGGCGCCCTCCGGCACGACGCCGCCCGTCATGATGCGTACACATTCACCACGGCGGATCGCGCTACCAAAAGGCTTGCCGGCGAAGCTTGCGCCGATTTCCTTCAGTATCGATTCGGCGTCCGGGTCGAGGTCGGCAAAGCGAACCGCCCAGCCATCCATCGCGGAATTGCGGTGGGCGGGTACGTTCACCGGCGAAACGATGTCGTCGGCCAGGACGCGGTTCAACGCGTTGCGGATCGGAACTCGCAGCGTCCCGGTGATCGGCGACAAGAATTGCTTGATCAGCGCACGCGCCTGATCCACCGGCATGGAATTGGGATCGTAGTCGTCGGCGCAACTCACGTCGATGAGATTTTTGGCATCTTTGATTTGGGACATGGATATAAATGGGCGTGTCGTTAAGCTTGGGTGAAATTCATTCTACCAAGTACGCGTCAGGTCGCGTTAGCGAAGTGCCAAATTCCGTCACTTGTTGCTGAGAAAGGGGAATGCGCAAGGTGCGCTCTAAAACTTCTTAAACCTCCAAAACAAAGCTTCATAACATCGTTTGCGGAAATCTTTGCGGAAAAATGCCAATCGGTTGTCGCTCATAATAAACTGATTGTATGAGGATTTATGGGTTCGAAATGCCATGATAAGCAAATGATACGATCTCAAACGATAGCGGCCGGCAAACCTGGCACAGCGATTGCTGAATGTCTCGGGCAAGACACAGCGATGTGTTGTGAATTGAAACCCCACTCACTTATTGGAGCTATAAAATGAAACGTATGCAAAAAGGTTTTACCCTGATCGAGTTAATGATCGTTGTTGCGATCATCGGTATTTTGGCGGCTGTTGCGATTCCGGCTTATAAGGACTACACCGTAAGAGCTCGTTTTTCCAACGTTGTTAATGGAACGAATTCGATCAAAGTAAGTATGTCCGAGTGCATTCAGGACAATGGTGCGATCGCTCCTTGCGATACACTTGCTGAGCTTGGCCTGAATGCGCCGATTTTGGATCTTAATACGGCCAGCATCGCAATTACTGCGGTAACGGGCGTCATCACCGGTACCGGCGCCACAGCGGCAGGTGGCTTCACGTATATTCTTACCCCGGCGGTGCCGGCCGCCGGCGATACGGCCATGGTTTGGGGCACTACTGGCACATGCGTGGCTGCTAAAGCCTGTAAGGTTAGCTAATCTAAGCTTCGGTTCAACGTTGTGAGAACAAGCCCCTCTAAGTAGGGGCTTGTTTGCTTGGTGAGCAGATAGATAACTATATCCTTGTAATCACGCAAATACTTCTTTCTGATTGAATCTCTTATGGAAACAACACTCGCTTTCGAATTGATTTCAGCCGCGCCCGTTAACGTGATGTCGCGTTTTAAGGCTGCAGGAATTCACTTTGCCATAAGCCTCGTGATTGCGGTTGCCGTATTAATATTGATGCTTAATGTGTGGTACCCACAACCCTATTTTGAGGCCGTCGGCGGTGAGGCGCTCCTACTTCTAATTATCGGCGTCGACGTCACGCTCGGTCCTCTGATCACCCTGATTATTTTTGACCTCAAAAAGAAAAGTTTGAAATTCGATCTTGCGGTCATTGCAATAATCCAAATACTCGCGCTCTGCTACGGCGTGTACGCGATGCTCCAAGCGCGGCCGGTTTACACGGTATTCGTTAAAGATCATTTCGAGGTGGTTACCGCGAACGAGATTGAAGATGAGCAACTAGCGAAAGTAAAACGCCCAGAATTCAAGGCGCTACCCATCGCGGGTCCGGTTTTTGTAGGCGCTGTTGAGCCGACAGACACGAAAGAACGAGAATACTTGGCGACTGGTGCAATGTTTGGTATGGATTTGCAATTTTTCCCCCAGTACTATCACGCATACAGCGAAGTCCAAGCAAACGTGTTGACGCACGCTCGGCCACTAGCCGTGCTTGAAAGAAACAATCCGTCCGGATTTAAAGAAATCGAAGCCGCCCTTGTCCAAATGAAAAAGAGCCCACAGAATGTTTTGTTTGTCCCATGCGATTCCAAGCGACAGAAAATGACTGTTCTGGTCGACGCGCAGACGGGTAAGATAGTCAAAATGTTTCCGGTACGCCCCGCCGTCTAGTTGCGAAATTTGCGCCACGCGATTGGCGCAATAGTGGGAAATGCTCAAGCCTTGATGATTTGGAAGTGTTTTGCCCCTGAGTTACAATAATCGCTTCGAATATTCAGCGATCCGCATTCGCCTAGGAGCAAGTCATGTTGCAAACCACTCCCGCCGCCATCAAACTCAATCCTAATGACGACGTCATGATCGCGTGCCGCGAGTTGGAGGTCGGCACCGAGATTCCGGGAACCGGCATTCACTGCACCGCGCGCATTCCGTCCGCGCACAAGGTCGCGGTGACGGCGATCGCAAAAGATGCGCCGGTTCGGCGCTATAACCAGATCATCGGTTTTGCCATCGACAACATCAATCCCGGCGACCACGTTCATAGCCATAATCTCGGTATGCACGATTTCGAGCGCGATTACGCGTTTGGCCAAGACGTGAAGCCGACGGATTATTTCGCGCAGCCGGCAACCTTCGACGGCATCCTCCGCGAGGACGGTCGCGTTGCGACGCGCAATTACATCGGCGTGATCAGCACGGTGAACTGCTCCGCGACGGTTACGCGCGCGGTGTCGGACTATTTCAAACGCGGCGATATCCTGGAGCAATTTCCGAACGTCGACGGCATCGTGCCGTTGACTCATAGCTCGGGTTGCGGCATGGGTTCGACTGGAGTGGGGATCGACGTGCTGCGCCGGACGTTGGCAGGTTACGCCAAGCATCCGAATTTCGCCGGCGTGGTGATGATCGGTCTGGGTTGCGAAGCGAATCAGATGAGCGCGCTGACGTTCACTCAGGGGCTCAAGGACAGTTCCACGCTTTTCACCATGACCATTCAAGACAAGGGCGGCACGAAAAAAACCGTCGATTCTGCGCTCGATGCGGTAAAAGAAATGTTGCCTGAAGCGAACAAGGTAGGCCCGCGCCAGAAGGTCCCCGCAAGCCATTTAATTTTGGCGCTTCAGTGCGGCGGCTCCGACGGTCATTCGGGTATGACTGCGAATCCCGCGCTAGGCGCCGCTGCCGACCTGCTGGTGCGGCACGGCGGCACGGCAATCCTGTCCGAGACCCCGGAGGTGTATGGCGCCGAACATTTGCTCACGCGCCGCGCCGTGTCACGCGAAGTCGGGGAGAAGCTTATCAATCGCATCAAGTGGTGGGAGGACTACACCGCGCGCAACCACGGCAGCATGGACAACAATCCGTCGCCCGGCAACAAGGCAGGCGGACTTACAACGATTTTGGAAAAATCC
>JALYOK010000398.1 GCA_030856925.1 Pseudomonadota bacterium | reverse complement strand
GCCCAGCGTGTGTCCGTAGCCGCGCTCAAAGGGCTCCATCACCACCTTCGCATGGTAGGGAGAAATATTCTGAACATCGATAATGCGCGGTTTGAGAAAGCCCGTACCTTGGCTTTGCATAGCGTAATTTCCTTTGGGCAGCGATTATTTCGAATAAAGCTCGACGATGAGGTTTTCATTCAGCGTAGGCGGTAATTCCGAACGTTGAGGCCGGATTTTGTAAGTGCCCTTCAAGCCCTTGACATCGACTTCGACCCATTCCGGAAAACCCCGCTGTTCTGCTGCTTCAACCGACGCTTTGATGCGCAATTGATCCTTGGCGCGGTGCGCGACTTCGACAATATCGCCGGGGCGAACCGAGTACGACGGAATATTCACACGATGGCCGTTCACCAGAATGCCGTTATGCCGGACGATTTGGCGCGCCTCGGTCCGCGAAATGCCGAAGCCCATGCGATAAGAGACGCTGTCCAAACGGCTTTCCAGCAATTGCAACAACGCTTCGCCGGTGACGCCGCGCGACCGCTCGGCCGCTTCATAGGTGTTGCGGAATTGACGCTCGAGCACGCCGTAAATACGACGCACTTTTTGCTTCGCGCGCAACTGACCGCCGTAGTCGGACTGCCGGGAATTTTTTTGGCCGTGCTGACCCGGCGGATAATTGCGGCGCTCGATGGCGCATTTATCGGTGAAGCACTTTTCGCCTTTCAAAAACAGCTTCTCGCCTTCTCGGCGACATTGACGGCATTGCGGATCGGTATTTCTAGCCAACTTTGTCTCCCTTAAATACGACGGCGCTTAGGCGGACGGCAACCGTTGTGCGGCACCGGCGTGACATCGGCGATACTGGTGATCTTAAAACCAAGTGCGTTCAAGGCGCGCACGGCTGATTCCCGGCCGGGGCCGGGACCTTTGATGCGTACTTCCAAATTCTTCACGCCACTCTCTTGAGCGGCTTTGCCGGCAGCCTCGGCGGCGACCTGCGCGGCAAAGGGCGTGCTCTTGCGGGAGCCCTTGAAACCGCCGGCGCCGGAGGTCGACCAGGCAAGAGCATTGCCCTGACGGTCGGTAATGGTGATGATGGTGTTATTGAACGACGCATGCACGTGGGCGATGCCCTCGGCGACGTTCTTCTTAACTTTCTTACGGACCCTCTGGGCCGTCGCTTTAGTTGCCATTTAATAAGTTCTCCATTACTTCGTTGCGGCCGAACGAGCTTTTCGTGGGCCCTTGCGGGTGCGGGCATTGGTGCGGGTACGCTGTCCCCGCACCGGCAGACCGCGACGATGACGCACACCGCGGTAGGATCCCAAGTCCATCAGACGTTTGATGTTCATGGAAATCTCGCGGCGTAGATCGCCTTCGAGTTTGAACTTGGCGACCTCGCTACGGAGCTTATCCATTTGGTCATCGCTCAAATCCTTGATTTTGATTGTGAGCCCGATCCCCGCCGTCGTACAAATCACGCGCGCGCGGCTGCGGCCGACGCCGAAAATCGCCGTCAGCGCCACGTCGGCATGTTGATTGTTTGGGATGTTTACGCCTGCAATACGCGCCATCTACCTTCCCCGATTAAGAACAATTAAATTATACATATCAACCGGTTACTGTAACTAACCTTGGCGTTGCTTATGGCGCGGATTGGTGCACACTACACGCAAAACGCGCTTACGGCGAACCAATATGCATTTACGGCAAACCTTTTTCACAGATGCTTGCACTTTCATCTCTAGCTCCAATTACTTCGCGCGGAACACGATTCGAGCCCGCGATAGATCATAGGGTGTTAACTCCACCGTCACCTTATCGCCGGGCAAAATGCGGATGTAATGCATGCGCATTTTGCCGGAAATATGTCCTAATACCACGTGACCGTTTTCCAGCTTGACTCGGAAGGTTGCATTCGGCAGCGTTTCCAATATCTCACCCGGCATTTGTATCGTGTCTTCCTTAACCATAAATCCGACTACGCTAGCGAGCAGGAAATTCACCACCCTTAAAA
>JALYOK010000376.1 GCA_030856925.1 Pseudomonadota bacterium | reverse complement strand
ATGTAACGACGGTGACGATCAGCGATACCGGTCAGGAGGCGTCGCGGACATCGAGCGGGAAGTTTTTCGATCCCGATAACGACGCCTGGTTCATGCAGGGCGAGCAGGATGGCGACCGTTACCATTTCGTCAGCTTCAAAGGCAATGTCGCGACCATCGACGTCGGCGGCGAAACAGCGGTGCTGGAAGGTACTTGGCCGCTGTTGACCAAAGCGGATCAGAAAAAAGGCTGGCGGCCGGGCGGCTACCAACCACTCGCCGTTCACGCGGGCACAAACCGGCTGTATGTCACTATGCATCCCGGTGGCGTGGAGGGCAGCCACAAGAACCCGGCGGCCGAGATTTGGGCATTCGATACTAAGTCGCACAAGCGTGTCGCGCGTCTGCCAGGCAACTCGGCGATAGCGTTGGAGCCCTCGGCCGACGGCAAAAGTCTTTACGCCATCGACCCCATCAAAGCATCGGTGGTCGTCTGGGATAAGATTTCACCCAAAGCCAAAGTGCGCGTGACCCAGGTCGGCGAGTTGCCGGGCCAACTGGAGGCAGAATAGTGGGTTGGGGCCAATTCTTGGCGGACCCCGTCGCCGCTAGCGCCGTAGCCGGTTGCATTGCCTTGATTCTATTTTCTGCGGCTTGGCGCAAATTTTCCGAGCCCGATGTCTTCGCCGGGGCACTCGAGGCTTACCGGCTTTTGCCGAGCGCCGGCGTGATGCCGGTCGCGCGACTGTTGCCTTTCGCTGAAGTGGCGTTAGGCGTGATTGTTTTGATCCCTGCCACCCGCCCGTTCGGTTTAGTTGCTTGCGCAGTGTTAATTTCGATTTATGCCATCGCCATTGCCATCAACATGGCGCGGGGACGACGCCAGATCGATTGCGGTTGCGGCGGCGAGGTCCACTTGTTGTCCTGGGGCTTGGTCGTGCGCAACGCATTGTTGGCCTGCGCCGCCCTGGCGATGTCCGGACCCAGCCTGGAGCGGCCCTACGAATGGCTCGATGCCGTCACGCTGGTTGTCGGCGCGCTCGCGCTCTATGGAAGCTATTTGACCTTCAACGAACTGCTGCGCCAGTTCGGCGGCATTGCTCAGATCAACGGGAAACAATCGGGGGCCGCGCCATCACCAGTCTGATGATTTCCAACGCGATCCTTTGGATATTGCTGCTCGGCGTCATCATTGCCTTGTGGGCGCTGGCGCGGCCGGTCGGCATCTTGTACGAGCGCGTGGCGCCCATGGGTGCACTCATCACCGATGCCGGCCCCAAGCTTGGCGAGGCGGCGCCGAAATTCGAATTGCCTGCCTTCAATGGCGCGGCGATCTCCATCGGCGGGCAGCGCTCGCTAAGCCAGTTGCTGTTCTTTCTCTCGCCCACTTGTCCGGTGTGCAAAAAGCTATTGCCCATCTTGAAATCCGCCGCCCAAGCCGAACGCGGATGGCTACAGGTGGTGCTCGCGAGCGATGGCGAGGCGACGCAACATCTGGAGTTTTACCGCGACGGCAAGCTGAACGAATTCCCCTACGTGTTATCGCCGGATCTGGGCATGACCTATCGCGTCAGCCGTCTGCCCTATGCGGTGCTGATCGACGAAACGGGCGCGATCCGCGCCAAAGGGATGATCAACAATCGCGAGCAACTGGAAAGCTTGTTCAACGCCAAGGAACTCGGCGTGGGTTCGGTGCAGGATTTTTTGACGGGTAGCGACTCATCGTATTCGAGTAAAGCCGCTTAATTTGACGGACGGGAGCAACACTATGAAGCGTCTTCAGGACTGGATGGACAAATGCGCCGAACGCAGCGTGCGCCAGAGCGCTCAACTCAACGGCCGCCGCAGTGCACTTGCCCGCATCGGCACATGGATGGTCGCCGGCGCCGCCCTGCCGATGCTGCCATTCGATCGCTCGGGCGGCACAGCGGAAGCGGCCATGACCACGAGCAACGATCCCATGGCCTGCGAGTACTGGCGCAACTGCGCGCTGGATGGCTTCCTCTGCAACTGCTGCGGCGGTTCCCTGAGCCAGTGCCCGCCGGGATCGGAAGTCTCCAAAGTCACCTGGGTCGGCACCTGCCAAAATCCCAAGGACGGCAAAGCCTATCTCGTGAGTTACAACGATTGCTGCGGCAAAGTCGCCTGTGGACGTTGCCTGTGCAACTTCAACGAGCGCGAGCGTCCCGGCTACCGCATGGGCGTACACAACGACATCAACTGGTGCATGGCGAATACTCAGACCATGTATCACTGCACCGTTTCGGCGATCGTCGGCAGCGCCGCGGGCTAATTCGGTCGAAGCTAGATTCCGCGCGAGCGCAAGCTACGGTCGCAACGATGGAAAGCGTATTTCGCCGTCGCTTGTGGATTCAAATCGCAGCGGCTTTATTTTGCCTCAATCCCGTCGCCTATGCCGCCGGAGACAAGCCCTACTCCAACCAAGGCCGCATCAATTATGTGCTCCATTGCTCCGGCTGCCACGCCCAGGATGGACGCGGTCTCGAGCATAAAGGAATTCCCGCATTGAAAGATCAGGTCGGCTATTTTTTGCGCACCGAGGGTGGCCGCGCCTATCTGATGCAGATTCCCGGTTTGCTCAGCGCGGGTATGCTCGACGCGCGCGCCGCAGATGTCACGAATTACATACTCATGCGGTTCGCCGGCGCATCCCTGCCTGAAACTTTTGTTCCTTACACCGCCGAGGAAGCCAAGCGCTATCGCGAATCGCGACCCGCCGATATACCCAGCTTGCGCAGGCGCCTCGCGCTCGAGTTGCGCGAAGCGAGTTTTACGATTCGCTAAATAACGTTAGAAAAGCAGCTCCAGAACCCGCATGGATACTGGCTCGCAGCCGACCCATCGCCAGCAGCCAACATCCATGCTGGTTGTGGCAAGGGTATCGGTCAGCCAATCGATAGCGACAACATGCTGATCGATCCGCCGAAGATACCATCGGTCAGTTGCGTCAATTTTTCTCCGGCGGTTTGCTGGCCGATGATATAAAGCAGCGGCAAGTAGTGTTCGGGCGTGGGAACCGAAAGCTCGGCATCCGTCCCGAGTTGATCATAGCCAATTAGCGGCGCGTGATCGCCGGACTCAAGACAGCGCTTGACCCGATCGTTGAAGCGCACGGCCCAGTCGTAGGCCGCCGTTTGCTCGCGCCAGTTCATGACGCCCAAGTTGTGAACCACGTTGCCGCTGCCGACGATCAACACACCTTCATCGCGCAGCGGCGCCAGGCGTTTGCCGAGGTCATAATGAAACTGCGCCGGTTGCGTGCGATCGATGCTTATCTGCACTACCGGCACGTCTGCGTCGGGGAAGAGATGGGCGAGCAC
>JALYOK010000370.1 GCA_030856925.1 Pseudomonadota bacterium | reverse complement strand
ACCCTGTGTCGCCCGGTTTAAGGTAACAAAAGTTACCACTCAGGGAGGTGCTGTCCGTACAAAATATGAATTGATTAACCTCGAACTACCACCCCTTCAGGATCAACACGTCACAGCGGGATTGGATAGGTAGTTCAGTGACTGTAATTACCAAAGCAGTCTAATGCAAACGCTCGCCGATTTTTTTCTTTCTTGTCAGGCAACTTCAGCGTTGTAACGGGCATCCTCCTCTTCTCCGTCTGCGGCAGCAAGCGTAGCACGTATGAAGTGCACCGGAATCCGGGGAGTACGTATCGCCTCGAATCCGCGTTGCTGCATCGCGGCTACCGACGGATCAGAACTCCTAGGAAAAGCGAACCGCATGCTTGGCGTTGCGCTGCCGCAATCGTTGAATGAAAAGTTGGCTAGCAAGTTTCAGTCGCGCGCCAGTTTTTGCCTTAGCATGAGCGGCGTTCCGTTTGATTGCTGGCGATGCCTATCCCCCACGCCAATATCCGTACACTCTCCAGCCAGGAGCCGGTGCGGAAAATTCAAAGGACCTTCCTTGTCACGAACAAGCTGTGTTATCTTCGTATGACGCTCAATTTTTGCTTACTCGCTAGAAAGAACAACGAGATGTCCCAACTCCACAGAATTACGCTCAATCCTAAACAATGCGCTGGGCGCCCGTGCATCCGAGGGCTTCTGGTCAGAGTAAAGGACATTCTCAAGACGTTGGCCGCGGGCGCTTCAAGGGACACTATACTCGCTGATTTTCCGTATCTTGAAACGGAGGATATCACTGCCGCGCTCGAATACGCCGCTGCGCATGCGGATCACCCCGTCTTGCGCGCTGCATGAAGTTCGTTGTCGATGCGCAACTTCCACCGGCCCTTGCGTACTTTCTCGCCGATATCGCTGTATCTTCTTTGAGATATTGCATCGCCGTTCGGTCAAGAGGCGGTAATGTTTTTACCGACCGTGCGTTATTTGACCACGCCCCCGCCCAGCGATATAGTCCGACGATTAATTAGTGAATTCAGGATAATCCGATGTTGACACTGTACGAACACCCACTTTCGTCCTACGCGATGAAGGCAAAAATAGCGCTGGTGGAAAAAGGGCTGGAATTCCATGCGATCGTGCCGGAGGGCATGATGAGCGGCACGACGGGTGGCGCTTTTTTGGAGGCGAGTCCGCGCGCGGAAATTCCTACGCTTATCGACAATGATGTCAGCGTTTTCGACTCGACTATCATCCTCGAATACTTGGAGGACAAATGGCCGAACCCGCCATTATTGCCGCCCTCCCCGGCAGAGCGCGCGCGGGTGCGCATGATCGAAGATGTGATGGATACGCTCTACGAGCCCAACAATTGGGGCTTGGGCGAAGTGTTGCGCTTTAAACGCGCGAGTGGCGCTGTTGCAAATAGCCTGGTTGCGCATTCACGCACAAGCGTCAGCAAGCTGCAAGGTTGGTTGGATCGACAATTGGGCGACCAGCCTTGGTTCAACGGCGCGAGTTTCGGCTGGGGCGACGTGGTGGTTGCGCCTTATCTCAGCCGATCAGCCGCGGCGGGCCATCCACCCCAAGCGGGTTCAGCGCTTGCCGACTGGTTGAAGCGCGCGAGCCAACGGCCCAGTGTAGCGAAAGCGGTTGAACAAATGAACCTTGTGATGGCCAATATGCCAGACCTCGCCGCCATGCTTGCCAAGGGGCAAATAAATCGGCAATACCGCGATCACCGCTTAGAGTGGATGATCGCGGGGGGCGGGATCGAGGTGGTGCAGGAAGGGATTGAAAAAGGCACTATTCGCTTTAGTCGATTGCCGGAATAGTTTAGGGCGGCGGCGCGCCGGCATTAGAGAGCAGTCGTTTGATGGGATCCCGCCAAAAATGTTTTTGGGTTCCCGGCGGACGGTGCATCAATCGCGCATAGATCGGACGCGGCTGTCCAACGGAAATAAGCGTGAGTATAATTTTGTTTTTAAATTACTAAACTTTCGATTTGCCATGAACAAACACTTGATCGCCGCGCTGACATGCGCATTGACGTTGGGATACGCCGGCGTGACGCTGGCGGTCCCGGATACGATAACGATTCAACAGGTCGATGGGCTCACGTGGCAAGACTATCCGGGTTTGCCTGGGGTAAAGTTCGTGGTGATGGCGGGCAATCCGCGCGAAGCGGGGCCGTACACGATTCGCGCGAAGTTTTCGCCCGGCACCATGAGCCGTCCTCATTGGCATCCGGAGGCGCGCTACGTGACGGTACTGAAGGGGACTTGGTGGGCGGGAGTCGGTGAAATCTTCGACCGCGACAACACAACGCCGGTACCGACGGGCGGTTTTGCCATTCACACGGCGGGTAAAGTCCACTACGATGGCGCCAAAGACGAGGAAGTGATCGTACAAATTAGCGGCATCGGCCCCAGCGCGACTAACCTCGTGAATCCAGAGCCCGAAGCGAGATAGATGTCGTGCTCGAAACTGCATGCATATGCCGAATATGATTCGGTTAAATCCGGATTCTAGATTGTATATCGTCTTGCCACCAACCATACCCAGCGCGGCGCCTGGCGGTGCATGCCGTGAGAGCCGCACCAGGCTTGGCTCCTGGCTTGATGCCTGGCGGGGAAATCCAAGTCGCCTTCGAACTCAAGGAACGGTACGCTTATAGGTGTGGCTCATCGG
>JALYOK010000505.1 GCA_030856925.1 Pseudomonadota bacterium | reverse complement strand
AGCAAGGGCTGCATGAATATTTGATGGATTTTCTCGACCAGCTTGCTGTGCTAAACGGCGAGATTAATAGCCATTTTCTCGCGCCGACCGACCGATAATCATTGGAATCTCTGCGTAATTCCAACGGGGCGCGCGGAGCGACTAAATGAGAGGCTTCCTAAACTTCGCCACGCGGCGGACGCGACCCCCGGCGTGGGTTTTGCGGATGACTTAACTCTTCATTGCCAATCATGACAATTCGCATAGCCCTACATCACAAGACCCATTACCGTTTTGACCGGCTGATCGGTCTCGCGCCGCATGAAATTCGCTTGCGCCCGGCTCCCCATTGCCGCACACCCATCTTGAGCTATTCGTTGCACGTCGCTCCCGAAAAACACTTTGTTAACTGGCAGCAGGATGCTTATGGCAACTACATTGCGCGCCTGGTGTTTCCCGAGAAAGCGAAGGAACTCATGGTCACGGTGGACCTCGTCGCCGATATGACTGTTATCAACCCGTTCGATTTTTTTGTCGAGCCCTACGCGGAAAAATTCCCGTTCGAATATCCGCCACAACTTGCCGCTGAACTCGCGCCTTATTTAGAGAAAGAAATACCCGGGCCTCTATTGCAAGCTTGGCTCGATCGTTTTCGCAATGGGGGTTATGTGGCCGGCGACGCTATCGGCAATTCCCTGGTGGCGATCAATCAAAAGTTGCAGGCGGAGGTGCGTTACCTGGTGCGCATGGAAGCCGGCGTGCAACTGCCGGAAGATACACTCAAACTAGGCTCCGGCTCTTGCCGTGATTCCGGCTGGTTGCTGGTGCAGATTTTGCGTCATCTCGGTTTGGCCGCGCGCTTCGTGTCCGGTTATCTGATCCAACTGACGGCCGATGTCAAATCCATTGACGGTCCCTCCGGACCACGTCAGGATTTCACCGATCTGCACGCCTGGGCTGAGGTTTACCTACCCGGGGCGGGCTGGGTTGGCTTGGATCCGACCTCGGGGTTAATGGCGGGAGAGGGCCATATTCCGCTTGCCTGCACGGCGTTCCCGTCCAGCGCAGCGCCGGTATCAGGCGCCACCGACGTCTGCGAGACCATACTGGACGTTGCCATGACGGTAACCCGGATCCACGAAGACCCGCGTGTAACCAAGCCCTATAGCGAAGCTCAGTGGACGGCGATCGAAGCGCTCGGCCAGCGCGTCGATACCGAACTGCAAGCGCAGGACGTTCGTTTGACCCAGGGCGGCGAACCTACTTTCGTATCAAGCGACGATATGGACGGTCCGGAATGGAATAACACCGTGCTGTCGGACAAGAAATGGCGGCTTGCCGAAGCGCTCGCTTGGCGGCTCAAGGCGCAATATGCCCCGGAAGGCTTGATGTTCTATGGCCAAGGTAAATGGTACCCCGGTGAGCCGCTACCGAGATGGACGCTGGGCATGTACTGGCGCATTGACGGCAAATCTGTCTGGCGTGATGCCACACTGATTGCGCGGGAACATGGCGGAAAAAAGGTCTTGCTTGCAGACGCTGAACGATTTCTGCGCGCCCTCGCCGATTCGCTTCGACTTTCTGATCGTTATGTCCTGACCGCATTCGAGGATCCATTGTCCGTCATCAAGGCAGAAGCTAATCTGCCGGTCAACATCGATCCGCTGAAGGTCCCTATGAAAGACTATGATCAGCGCTCCCGTCTAGCGCAATTGCTTGGGCGCGGATTGGAACAAGCGGCGGGCTTTGTGTTGCCGCTCAAGCCATTGGAGTCTGATGTCGCCGACAGCACTGATACGCAATGGGACAGTTCGCCTTGGCCGCTCAAACGCGAGCGGCTGTATTTGTTGCCAGGCGATTCACCGCTGGGCTATCGGCTCCCGTTGGAATCACTCCCGGAGCGGCTTCCGGCAGACATCGAACCCGAGTTTGATCGCGATTCGTTCGACGAGCGCGGTGAACTACACGAACCGCACGGGGTGGCTACGAAAAAGCGCGTAGCCAAAGCGCTGCACAAAGATTCACCCAAACCGAAGGAGGTGGTGCGAACGGCCTGTTGCGTTCAAGTGCGCAAAGGTCTGGTGCACGTCTTCTTGCCGCCGCTTAAGCGTTTAGAAGATGCCTTGAATCTCATTGCAGGAATCGAAAAAGTGGCTGCCGAACTCGGCTTGCCGCTGCGATTGGAAGGCTATCCGCCGCCATGGGATCCGCGCCTCAAAGCGTTAAACGTGACCCCCGATCCCGGGGTGATTGAGGTCAACATTCATCCGGCCGCATCTTGGAACGAACTTGTCGCCAATACCACGGCGCTCTATGAAACGGCCCGCCAGACCCGGCTCGGCGCCGAAAAATTCATGCTCGACGGCCGCCATACAGGCACCGGCGGGGGCAATCACATCACGCTCGGCGGCGCCAAGCCCACCGATAGCCCATTCCTTCGGCGGCCCGATCTGCTGAAGAGCCTCATCACCTACTGGCAAAATCATCCGGCGCTTTCGTACCTATTTTCGGGCATGTTTATCGGCCCGACCAGTCAGGCGCCAAGAGTGGACGAGGCTCGCGACGATAATCTCTATGAGCTCGAAATCGCCTTCCAGCAAATGGACCAGGCGCTTGACGCCGCGGAGGAAAGCAAGCGGCCCTGGCTGGTCGACCGTTTGCTGCGCCATCTCCTGGTCGATCTTACCGGCAACACCCATCGCGCCGAATTTTCCATCGATAAACTCTATTCGCCCGATGGGCCGACAGGCCGGCTGGGGCTGGTCGAGTTTCGCGCCTTCGAAATGCCCCCCCATGCGCGCATGAGCCTGACCCAAGTCTTGTTACTGCGCGCGCTCGTGGCGCGCTTTTGGCGAACGCCCTACCCGGCCAAGTTGGCGCCTTGGGGCACGGCCCTGCATGACCGCTGGATGCTGCCGCATTTCGTCGCGCAGGACGTGCACGACATCGTGCGCGATCTGCAAGCGTCAGGTTATGCTTTCAGCATTGATTGGTTCGCGCCCTTCGTCGAGTTTCGTTTCCCGCGTTATGGCACGGTTGTC
>JALYOK010000364.1 GCA_030856925.1 Pseudomonadota bacterium | reverse complement strand
GCCTTTGGCAGCGTTAAAACACGCCAAGCGGCCCTGATAGGACACCGCGCATACCCGCTCCCCATCCAGGATCGGCGCGCCGACCACGTCTGCGATACGCTCCAGTTCGGTAGAACCCCGCGGCTGTGAAACGAAAGTCTCCCACGCCAATGCGCCGTCATCTATCTTGGTGGCCATCAGCCGGCCACCGGGCATGCCGGCATAGATAAGCCCATCACTTGCCGCCACCTGTCCGACATTACGCAATATCAGCGGCGGATTGGTGCGCTGTTGTAACCAGCGGCGCTTGCCGTCCGTTTCATTCAACCCGACGATGCGGCCATCCACGGTGCGCACGACCACCACGCCGTCGCTCGCCTGGGGCGCAACCAGAATTTCGCTCGAGACGGCGCTACGCCAGCGTTCCTTGCCGGACAAATCCAGCGCCACCACTTCGCCCTTGCGGGTTCCGACGTACACGCCGGACGGGCCCGACCCGACCCCCGCGGACAGGGCTTCTTTCAGGGTCACGCGCCACAATTCCTGGCCCGCGGGCAATTGCGTCGCCACCACTTGACCGTTGGCGCTGGCGCCGTAGATCACAGCGTCTCGGAGTAGCGGTGCAAAGCCGATGGGACTTCGCTTCCCGATGCTTTTTTGCCACGCTGTCGCTACCGTCGCCGTCGGCGCGTATTCGGTCAGGGGCGACATTTTCTTGTCGCCTCCGCCAAACCAACTGCAGGCGGAAACAACCAGCACGCCACTTACTAAGACCAAACCCCGCGCCGCAACCCTGCTCATTTGCTTACTCCCAAAGAGTCCAGCTTGAGCTGAAGCAATTGTTTATCGGCTTCCGGCTCGGTTTTAGCGATAGCCATGGAATAGGCGTTTCTGGCATCGGCAAGCTTACCTTGCGCGAACAGAATGTCGCCGCGCATCGCCGCAGTCACCGCTTCGAACCCGGCATTCCGATTGGCGTCCAACTGTTTGAGCGCGGCATCGAACTTGGTCTGGTCCGCCAAAACGGCGGCAAGCCGCAGCCGTGCGACCGCTTTGATTTCTTCCTCCTTGGCATTCTCCACGGCCCATTGCAGGTGGCTCTGGGCGCCGGGTAAATCGCCCTTGTCGAATGCCGCCTTAGCCGCCATCAGCGCAGCGCGCGAAGCGTAAGCCGAAGCCGGATATTTGTCGGAGAGGGCCTTCGCGGCCGCGGCCACTTTCTTCGGATCGCCTTCGCGAGCCAACGTCGTTACCGTCGCATACAGGGTAGATGCCTCGACGGCAACAACACGCTGATGCGAACGCCACCATTGAATGCCGAAGAACACAATGACGAATACGGTCACCGCGGCGATGATTGTATTGCCCCAATGTTTCCACCAATCCTTGAGTTCGTCTAACTTTTCTTGTTCTTCGAGATCATAAACTGCCATGGGTTTGCCCTTGTTTAATAGATTCGATTGCTTGCGCAAGTTCGATGGTGGCCTGTTCGCCCTGGCCGCGCAAGGGTTTAAGGCTAAGCTTGCCATTCCTGATTTCATCTTCGCCGAGTATGACGGCGTAGCGCGCCGCGCTAACGTCGGCACGTTTCAACTGGGATTTAAATCCGCCGCCGCCCGCATGCAACACAACTTTGAGACCCGAATCGCGCAACGCTTCCATGGTCGTGAAAGCGGCTTGCATCGCGCCTTCGCCCTGATACGCGACATAAGCATCGGGTGGCTTGGCTGCCGTTACCGAACCGCATTCTTTCATCATTTCGATCAAGCGCTCGACGCCCATGGCGAAGCCACAGCCGGGTTGCGGTTTGCCGCCCAGTTGTTCGATCAAACCGTCGTAGCGCCCACCGGCGCAGATGGTTCCCTGCGAACCGAGCTTGGTCGTCACCCACTCGAACACGGTGCGATTGTAGTAATCCAACCCGCGCACCAAACGTGGATTGATGATGAAGGCGATGCCGGCGCCGCGAAGCAGCGATTGGAGTTGATCGAAATGGTGGCGGGATTCCGCGTCGATATCGCGCAGCAAAATCGGGGCTGCCGCAATAATATCTTGCAACGCCGGATTTTTGCTGTCGAGTATGCGTAGCGGATTGGTATGCAACCGGCGCTTTTCTTCCTCACCTAGCTGCTCATCGTAGCGGGAAAAATACTCGACCAACTTGGCGCGATGCTTGGTCCGAGCATCCGCATCGCCAAGCGAGTTGATTTGAAGCTTAAGATCGGTGAGGCCCAATTCGCGCCATAACCGCACTGTCAAAATGATCTGTTCCGCTTCTACGTCGGGGCCGGGAAATCCCAGCGCCTCCAGGCCAAACTGATGAAACTGGCGGTAGCGGCCGCGCTGCGGCTTTTCGTGGCGAAACATCGGGCCCGAGTACCACAGGCGTTTCGGGCCGTCGTAAAGCAAGTTGTGCTCTAACACGGCGCGCAAAGTGGAGGCAGTGCCCTCGGGCCGCAGGGTCAGACTTTCGCCATTGAGGTTATCGATGAAGGTATACATTTCCTTCTCGACAATGTCCGTGACTTCGCCCAGAGATCGGATGAAAAGACCGGTTGCTTCGACGATTGGAAAACGAATCTCCTGATAGCCGTATTGCCCGAAGACGTTGCGTATATTGGCTTCCAACTGGGCCCATACGATACTGTCTTGCGGCAGGATGTCGTTCATCCCGCGAATGGCTTGGATCTTGGTGTTCATGAAGCTAACAGCGTGTCGGTAAACAATTCAGGAATTATCCACGCACAAGCTCTAAACTCGCCGCGTGCAATGTTCCATAGCGTTGTTCGACATAGCGTTCGACGATTTCCTGAAACTCTTCGGCAATGTTGTCGCCCTTTAGCGTGACCGTCTTGTTGCCGTCCACATAGACGGGCGCCACCGGCAATTCGTTGCTGCCCGGCAGGCTGATGCCGATATCGGCTAATTTGGATTCCCCGGGCCCGTTGACGACACAACCCATGACCGCCACTTTCATGGCTTCGACGCCCGGATACTGCGCTTTCCACACCGGCATTTGATTTCTTAGATAGCTTTGAATTCGCTGCGCGAGGGTTTGGAAAAAATCGCTGG
This sequence comes from Pseudomonadota bacterium, assembly GCA_030856925.1. Classification (GTDB taxonomy): domain Bacteria; phylum Pseudomonadota; class Gammaproteobacteria; order Burkholderiales; family JALYOK01; genus JALYOK01. The sequence goes on along the minus strand of JALYOK010000364.1, from coordinate 830 downwards.
TAGTGCGCCCGCAGCCGGGGCAGGCGCTCACCATCGGCGCAAAGGATCGCAGCCCCATGGTCTGCAAAATCTCTTGCGCGACGATTACTTCTTGGGTGCGGTCGCCGTTCGGTTCCGGCGTCAGCGACACCCGGATCGTGTCGCCGATACCCTCCTGAAGAAGCACAGCCAGCGCCGCGCTCGAGGCTACGATGCCTTTCGATCCCATCCCCGCTTCGGTCAGGCCCAAGTGCAGCGCGTAATCGCCGCGCTGCGCTAACTCGCGATACACGGCGATCAATTCCTGCACACCGCTGACCTTGCAGGACAACACGATTTTGTCCTTACCCAAGCCAAGCTGTTCCGCCCGCAGCGCACTGTCGATGGCGGAACGGATCAATGCTTCGCGCATCACCGTTTCGCTGGACAATGGCGCCGGTAAAGCCGCATTTTCATCCATCAACTGCGCCAGCAATGCCTGATCCAAGCTGCCCCAGTTCACACCGATGCGCACCGCCTTTTGATTTCGGCAGGCCGCGTCAATCATGGTGGCGAACTGGGCATCGCGCTTGCTGCCCGGGCCGACGTTGCCCGGATTGATGCGATATTTCGCCAGCGCCGCTGCGCAATCTGGATATTGCGTAAGCAAACGATGGCCGTTGTAATGAAAATCGCCGATCAGCGGGACCTCGCAGCCCAGCGCGTCAAGCCGTTCACGGATAGTCGCGACCGCCGCGGCCGCCGCGGGATTATTTACGGTGATGCGCACCAACTCGGATCCCGCTTTGGCGAGCGCGGCAACTTGCTTAACCGTGGCGTCGATATCCGCCGTGTCGGTGTTGGTCATAGAC
>JALYOK010000324.1 GCA_030856925.1 Pseudomonadota bacterium | reverse complement strand
CCCTTTTATTATGCACCATTTCTCATTCTGCTTCCGTCAAATAGCTTCTAACTGATGCATTAACGTGCTTAAATGCACCATTAGTATGAAATTTGACATTTCTGGAGGCTCAGATGAGAACCGTTCGCAAAACCATAACCCTTACCGATAAGCAAGACGAATGGGTCAAAGCTCAGATCGAAGGCGGCGACTATACAAACGACAGCGAATATTTCCGTGCTTTGATTCGCCGCGACCAAGAGCAGGGCGCGAAGCTTCTTGCGCTGAAGGCAGCCATTCATGATGGGCTGACTGGCGCCGTGAGCCCTCGCACCGTAGGCGAAATCTGGGACGAGGCCGAGCGCCGTTCTCAAGCCGAGCATGCCTGAGTACCGGCTCTCGCTCAGCGCTGATGCCGACATCGCCGAGATTGCCGACTACACCATCAAGACCTTCGGCATCGAACAGGCACATAGTTACCGCGACGGGCTAGAACGCAGTTTTCAAATGCTAGCCGAATATCCCCTGCGCGGGCGCAGCGCTGCGCAGCTTTGGCCTGGCCTTCGGCGTTGGGAATACGAGTCCCACGTAATATTTTATGTGCCGGACGAGCAAGGCGTGCTGATCGCGCGCGTCCTTCATAACCGCATGGATTTCGAGCGCCATGCGATGGGCGATGACTGAGGACGCCGCAAAATGAGCGTCGGGGACATTTTCGTGCTCACAGGCGCGGTCACTTTCCGCGAGGCCGCGCGCCGAGACCCGCTTGGCATAATACCTGTGCCTGGCGATGTCGAAACGGCGCCTAATCCGCTTAGCATTGCAGTCACCGGTGGCGATCTTAAAAAAATCCTCCTCCCCCCGCGCGAAGCGCGGGGAGGGTGAGGGGGGCGATGCCGCGAAGAAACCCGACTTCCCCGCTACGCCGGAGCAGCAATCTCGAGTTGCCCACCGTGACGCGTACGTTCGACTTGCGCCTTTCGAATCATCTCTCGTGCCGCCGCATCGCAGTACGATACCCGGGTTAAGTCGAGCACGGTATGGGCAGTCGGATCGTTGCGCAGATGTTTGGCGAGCCGATCAAGCGATGCGTAGAACAGATTGCCACCGACCACGATGCGTTCTTTGCTGCCCTCGCGAGTGATAGCGAATTCCACTTTTGATACGCTGGCGACGAAGAATGCGATCGACGACGCAACCGCGACAAATATCCCAACTTCCAATCCCAGAAACAATACGCTGAGCAGCGTAGGTATAAAAACCGCGCCGTCAACCCAATGCGAAAACCGCCGAAGCTCTCCTTGAATCATGCCGATCCCTACGAGCGCCAAGACGCCCGCTATTGCCGGCATAGGCAGGCCCGTTAGAAACGGCCCCAGCGCCCACGCGATGCCTACGACAGAGACCGCTGCAATCATGCCGGAGAGCGGCGTGCGCGCGCCCATCTCAACAGCAACGCTGGTGCGATTGAAACTTCCGGAACCGGCGAAGGTAGAGAAGAACGGAGCCAGCGCATTAGAGATACCTTGCGCAAAGACTTCCTTGTGTAAGTCTAGATCGCTGTTGACGTTTGTCTTGAGGTCTCGAGCGATCACCAACGACTGCGCCAGGCCGAGCACGGCGAGAGCAATTGCGTTTGGAAATGCTTGTTCGAGGAACAACCAATGTTGCGGCCCCAAGGATGGCGTCATGAATGGCAGTGCCTGAAAGGTCACATGCCCCAACAGTTCCACCTGCGAGTTCACCGGGCCGGCAACGGCGAAGATCGCAGCGCCCACCAGGCTTCCCGCCACGGTCGCGGCGATGATGTAGGTGCGCGGCCAACGTTTCTTCAGGATCAGGCCGGACGCGATCGTCACAATGCTGATTAATACCGCATATGGGTTGACGAGTTCCGTCCACGAGACGATTGCCAGATAGAATTTTTCGTAAAAGAATTGCGTCGAGAGAGGCGCTAGGCCCAGTACGCCTTCCAACGCCGAGGTGACAAGTAATACACCGATGCCTGCTTTGATCCCGGCGATTGCCGCAGGACTGAAATAGCGAAACAACACCGCGCCGCGCAATAGCCAGATGACAAGCTGGATCAGGCCGACTAAAAGACTGAGAACAAGAACGAATTCGATATATAGCGGGCTACCGCTGCCGGCGAACTGAATGGCAGTCAGGCCCAGCAAAATTGACATGGCAGTGTTAGGTCCGCCGACCATCGGCGAATTGCCGAACAGGCTCGACAGGAAACCAACGAATACCGCGCAGTAAAGACCGTATACGGGCTGCACTCCCGCGAGGTAGGCAAAGGTGATCGCTTGCGGAATGACGAGTAAGGCGCCGGTCAGCCCCGCGGTGATCTCGCGGCGGACGTCGACGGTTTCGCGCCAAGCGAGATCGGGAATCGCTTCGCGCAACAAAGGCACGACGCCCGCCTTCATGGGCCGCCCTTACCCAAGAGATTCGAAACGCGACGATAAATTTTCTCGGCGAGTTTTTTCAGAGCACCTTCGCGAGGATCGAATGGACGATGCTGAAGCTGCATAAAAGCGGCGACGTCGAATGCGTCTTGGTGGGTCAAACTACGCTCTTTACCCAGGGGCATATTGGCCCAAATAAAACCCGCGACCTTCTGAACATTGTTAAGCCCCGCCCCGGCGTTATAGGAATCCACACCCCACAGTGGCGGCGCCGCGGCCGTGCCGTGACCGTCGGCGCCGTGACAAGCGGCGCATTCGCGCAGGTACACGGCTTGGCCCCTGGGCGGATTCGGATCCGCGCCGGTTTCCGGCAAAGTCGGCACGCCGAATCCCGCCGGCGGACGCCCGATCACCTCGCCTTCGGAAAGGTAATGGATATACGCCGCGACCGCTTGGACCTCCGGCGCTTCTTCCGGCGGCATCACACCGTTGAGGCTGTACATAAAGCAGTCGCGGATGCGCAAGCCGATGCCATTACGCACGCCGTTTTTCGAGCGCCACTTTGGATAAACTCCAGCGACATTGAGCGGAAAACCGTTGGGTTGCGTGCCGCCTTTCAGATGGCAACTGGTGCAATTCAAGCGGCTGCCGGCGTAACGTCCCGCATAGCGATTTGTTTCCATCACAATGTTGTAGCCGAACACCACGTTACTCTCGTAGTCGTCGAGCACCGCTCGGGCTTTTAGCTCCTCTATCGTCGGGCGGGCGATCGCTAAAAACGACAAACCCAGCAGCGCGCCGACGGTAAATATGATGGACAACAGCCGCTTGGTGCGATGCGGTGCGCGGCGGCGCGCCGCGCCGTTATTCGCTTGCTGAACGTGTCTGAGACGAGACCGCATTTGAGTTTGCGGCTCGCCATCGCCCGCACCATCGCCCCAAACGAATCTCGCGGTCAACTCACCCGGAGAAGACGTAGGCACAACCCTTCGCCACAGCGCCTTGGCACGCCACTACGCCCGACGGCGCATGTGCGATCTTGGGCAGCGTAGCATCCATCCATTCTTTTTTGACGTCGTCGTGTTTCAAGCCCTGCGCCTTCGCGATTTGGCCGCTGTAGTAGTGGATCGCCATATCGCAAGCCACAACCTTCACCCCGCGCTCGATATGATTCTTCAGCGTCATGTCAGCCACATCTGCGTCGACCGGCGTCGTGTAATAAGGGTGACGCACCGCAGCGGCCTTAGTCTGTGGATCGTTGATCTTGAAATATTCACCCAGCTTGTACTTCTTCCACATCGAATCCTCCAGCACAAACGGAATCGCGTTGTGGCGAAACACCATGACAGTGCCGAGATCGCTTTCCTTGACGCCATAGGCTTGCGGGCCGGTGAATAGCCACACCCACGCCCACGCTATCGCCATACCGTCATACGGCTCGCGCACGTCGAGCACGACGCGATGCTTGCCGGAGATGCCTTCAAGCCAGCGGGTAAAATCGGTCGCGTCAGTGGTTGCGGCGGAGGCGGTTGCCGCGGGTAGCGTTGCACCGACGCCGACCGCGGCCGCAGCCGCCGCCATCTGCAGAAAATCACGCCGATCGAGTTGAAGTTTCGTTTCTTGCATGTCACTCTCCTTTTGGTAATTTGCTTGAATTCACGCCAGGCCAAGTTGCATGGCCGCGTCGTCAGAATCATACCATCTCCGATTGACCAAAAAAAACTACTGGGTCAAGTAGGGG
>JALYOK010000059.1 GCA_030856925.1 Pseudomonadota bacterium | reverse complement strand
GAACTAATTCATCGATGGTCAGTTTTTGTTCCGCCAACCAATCAGTCAACATATTTGTTTCGAACGACGACACCGGATGCTGGTCTCTTAGCCGTTGCATCAACTGAACTGCAAAAGCCTGCCGCAGCGGGTCATCGGGTAAGCGCAAGCGTAAACTCTGCTCACTCGGATCAGTCCCGGCAATCTCGTTAATATAGTGGTTTGCCAATTCCCGGCCGCGCTGCGAGTTAGTAATTTTCTTCGCAAAGCGACTCAAATTTTCGACTAGCACGACCCGTAACGTGATAGGTAGCGCCCAAATTTCCCCCATGGTTAACGGAGCCACGTCTTGATAAGCGGAGACGAATCCGATCAATTGTTCGGGAACGAAACGGCTGTCGGTATGGGCGACAAAAGCCCACGACATTCCATAAACCCTTGGGTATCCGGCGAGCGGACCGGCCACCAATTTCGGCAATTCGCGATAAAAGTGATCCGGTAAATGGTCGTGGATATCGGTAATCTGTTCTTCGACTACATGGAAATTGTCGAGCAACCATTCTGCGGCAGGTGTGATGGCGCGCTGATCTCGTTCGGCTTGAGCTATGGCCTGCAGTGAATCATGGAGCACCTTTCTATTTGTATCCACGCGCAAGGCGACCGATTTTCCTTTTTGTTGGGCGGTCGTTACAACCTGCGCAACGGCCAATGTTCTGGCGTGTTGTTCTAAACGTTCGTGACTAAAAAGTTCCGCCCGAATCGGTTCTACATCCGTCTCTGCGGAGGCTGACCGGAGTTGTGTAAACATCGTATTTTGTCGCCAAGTTGCGAACACGCGAATCTCCTATGACTGGGCAGCGAATGACAGTCGTCGCAATTCGTTACCCTGCAGCTTTAGTTGTAGGGTAATGCGAGTCGGTAAGAACTAAAAGAAAGCAGCGGGCGGGTCAGCGAAGGTTGCAGGTCGGGTTCGGCCAGTCTCGCGAGTGCAGAATGCTCCACCGAGGCCAATGTTTGTAATTGTGACACGACAACAATAGTCATTAATCCGCAGTCGGGCGCCGGAATGAAATAAGAAAGACCTTAAGCGTGGATATCAAAGTGGGTAGTGGCTAGGTCACTTAAACGATGTAAAGTGTAAGAAAGCTGTGAATAAGTCCAATTTCGTCATGATCCTGCGTTGCTCAAAAATTACCTTCTTGCAACATATCAATCATAACCGTCGTCGATATTTTTTACACGCGACTTGTCTCAGTGAGACTGAACCTATTCAGAACTTCCTAATATTTCAAATCTCCACGTGTCGTGTTTAATCGACGTTAATCCTACTTGAAGACCCGGACCCTATAGCCAATACTCCCACATTCGCGCACCCCATTCTTTCATTCTGAGCAACGGACTGCGTGCTTCCCATTTCGCAAGTTCGATCGGAACCGTATCGGCCAAATCTCGGTTGAACATGCGCTCCATTTCGTTCGCAAATTCTTCCCCAATGACTATACCGTTTACTTCGTCGTTGTGCAAAAAACTACGCCAGTCCATATTAGTTGATCCGACAGTAGACCAGACACCGTCTATCACGGCGGTCTTGGCATGCAACAGCGCCTCGCGATGCTCGAAGATTTTTACTCCTGCCCCCAACAAATCTGAATAATGAGAACGGCCGGCATGGAAAACTGCTCCGAAATCACTGAAACCGGGAAGTATCAGCTTTACGTCTACGCCGCGGCGAGCCGCAGCCTTGAGCGTATCGATCGTTTGCGGGTCGGGGACAAAATATGCCATGGTAAGGTAAACACTTTTTTCCGCGTGAGCAATTGCCGAGAGTAGAACGATATAAGTCAGGTTAAGGGGATCGTCGGGACTGCTGCCCATTACGCTGATAATTTTGTCGCCCTTGGCAGGCGGATTAGGAAAGAATTTACTTTGTGCCAGCGGTGCGCCGCATTTTCTTTCCCACGTGTCGACAAAAAGATGCTGGAACTCTGCCACCGCGGGACCATCGATTTGCACGTGAGTATCACGCCACCCCTCTTTACT
>JALYOK010000313.1 GCA_030856925.1 Pseudomonadota bacterium | reverse complement strand
CACCCGCGCCGTGGTGCGCGGCAGCAAGCAGGGCTTTCTAATCGGCGATCTGCCCTTCGGCGCCTATCACGAAAGTCCCGCGCAAGCGTTCCGCAACGCCGCGCAACTCATGATGGCGGGCGCCAACATGGTGAAGCTCGAGGGCGGCGCGGTCATGGCGGAGGCGGTGGAATTTTTGACCAAGCGCGGCATTCCGGTGTGTGGCCATCTCGGTTTAACGCCACAGTCTTACAACGCCCTCGGCGGGTTCCGCGTGCAGGGCAAAAGCGACCAGGCGGCGCAGCGTTTGATCAACGATGCCAAAACGTTGCAGAACGCCGGCATGTTCATGGTGGTGCTTGAAGCGATTCCCGCGACCTTGGGCAAAGACGTGACCACAAGCCTCACCATCCCCACCATCGGCATCGGCGCGGGCCCCGACTGTTCCGGCCAAGTTCTGCTCGCCTATGACCTATTGGATATTTTCCCCGGACAAAAAGCCAAGTTCGTGAAAAATTTCATGGCGACCGGCGGCAGCGTTTCGGCGGCCTTCACGAATTTCGTTAAAGAAGTGAAAGACGGCAGCTTTCCCGGCCCCGAACACTGTTACTAGGGGCAGCACTTGCTAGGTGGCCTCGGGCCATATTTATCCTAATAGAATAAAGAAAAACAATGGACCTCATCCACACCGTCCGAGAATTGCGCGAACGCCTGCGCGCGGAACCGCGCGTGGCCCTGGTGCCCACCATGGGGAATTTGCATGAGGGGCACATCCAGCTCATCCGCATCGTCAAGCCCAAAGCAGCGTGTCTGGTCGCCAGTATTTTCGTCAACCGCCTGCAGTTTGGACCGAAGGACGACTACAACAAATATCCGCGCACCTTGCACGGCGATTGCGAAAAGTTGGACGAGGCGGGCTGCCACGTGGTGTTCTCGCCGACTGAGGAAGAGATCTATCCTGAGCCGCAGACCTTCACCGTCGAGCCGTCGAGCCTGCAAAATATACTCGAAGGCGAGTTCCGCGCCGGGCATTTTCGTGGCGTGGCGACCGTGGTGCTGAAACTTTTCAACATGGTGCAGCCGCAGATCGCGATCTTCGGCAAGAAAGACTACCAGCAGTACTTAGTATTGCGCGATATGGTGCGGCAATTCGAACTACCCATCGACATCGTCCCGGCCGAGACGGTTCGGGCCAACGACGGCCTGGCGCTATCGTCGCGCAATGGCTATTTGTCGCCGAAAGAGCGTCACGAAGCAGTCCGGCTTCATCAACAACTGCAAAGAGTGCGCAGCGCAATCTTCGCCGACGAGTGGGATTTCGCGAAAATAGAACGAGCCGCTATGAAACATCTCGACGAACACGGCTGGAAAACGGACTATATCTCGGTCCGCCGGCAGCAAGACCTATTGACCCCGCAACGGCAGGAAAAACGCCTGGTCGTGCTCGGCGCCTCCAAACTGGGCGCTACGCGCCTTATCGACAATCTGGAAATCGATTTGTAATTGTTGGTTGTTTGTGGGGTGCCCGGACCGGGTAGCGCTAGGCTAGCCAATGGCCCAGGGCAGAGGCAATGCGAGTGCGGCTCTGCGGCATAGTATTGTCACGGGTCAGCATTCATACTGCTCGTGGCGTGGTAAGTTGTAGGGTGCGTTTACGCACCGAAAAAATCAGCGGGGTGCAATCTCATTGCGCCATTCATTGCGTTTGTGGATCAATCTCAGCCTGGAGCGATCGTCCGGAGAGCCTCGCCGGTATGGGATTGTGGAGCATCCAACGCAGTCCAGCGAGGGCCCGGATGAAGCGTCGCGTAATCCGGGGTGGTCATTTCCCCGGATTGCTACGCTTGCTGGCATCGGTCACGAGTGCGAACCGCGTTGCCGATTCGTCGTCCGCCGCTTCGGATTCGCCTCCGTCGCCTGCCACAAGAGCCCCTCCCACATGATGTCAGAGGGGCTCTTGTGGCTAGGCGTGTCGAGTCAAACCACCGTACAGGCCAAGCGATTCGAGTACGACACCCCTACTGTTTCTCGAACACTGCCAAGTTGTTGATCGGCCGCCCCTCGGCATCGGTCCCCTTGATGGTGACCGTCACTGTCTTGCCATCGCTCGAGAGCTTCCGCGTGAGGGTCTGCACGACCTTTCCCCCCTTCTTATCGGTCCGCTCGGTCGTGTTCGCATCGAGGCGCTTCAGCGACACGGTATCAGCAATAGGTGAACCGGTAATCGGATGGTCCTTGCCGTCGTATTGCGCCGTGTACTCGACCTGGATAGGCGTGTCGTCACCGCGTACCCCGTCGGCCGTGACTTTCTCTCCCTCTCCGGCTGCCTCGATTTTCGCAGTGAGGCTCTTCGGCGCCGGACCAGGGCTGTATGTCGATTTCGCCACATTGAGTTTCCACGTACCGACCAACGGGTCGGCGGCCTGTGCCGAAAGGGCGAACCCCATAAACAAGATTACGGCCGGCAGCCTGAGCGATTTCAATAAACGGTTTTCCATGCTATTTCTCCTTAGTTGCAGAACGGGACAATGTGTTTTCACACGTGCGCTATGCGGCCTCAAGCTATGGCCGAGAGCAGTTGTTTTGCAGCGCGAAATACGTTTCTTGCCGCTCTAAGCGACGCTGTTATTTATGAAGGACTGAGATGAAGAGGCCCCTCAATACAATGGCCGGTGCAAAGGGCTCGACGAATTGAGATCCCGATAGCATTTTTAGAAAGCTTGAACATGGCCTTTTCCTTACGTTTGTACGCCTTTCCCGGCACAATGTCTAGTAGCCCGTTTACTCCTGTATTCATTCGGCTCGTGGCATGATCGCCTCGCCACCATTCCTTTGCTGAGCCGAGTGCGTCAAACCCGGGTAAAATGAGGCGTTTCGTAGACCGACCGGTCGAGGCTAGGAGTGATCTATGTGGAAAATTATGATGTTGGCGTTTGCGTTGAGCGGATCGGCACTGGTTCACGCTGCGGATAATAATTGGGTCGACGTTCTCGCGCCAATCAGCGCGCAGGACTGGACTGCGGAGCGCGCGGCGCACTTATTGGAGCGCGCCGGTTTCGGCGGGACGCCGGAAGAGATTCAGCGCTTTGCTGCGATGACGCCTG
>JALYOK010000299.1 GCA_030856925.1 Pseudomonadota bacterium | reverse complement strand
CTGGGGTACAGGTCGTGGTTGTCGTGATGCTGTTCGACCCAGCCAGCGCCGCGAAATCCGCGGTTAAATCGAACGTGTAATGTTCCCAAAATTTACCGCCCACGGTAAGATACGCACGGCGAATATCGAATGTGTCGGCGATCAAATTGTCGTCGCCGCTGAAGTTACGATAATCCAACTGCATGCGTCCGTTCAGGCCAATCGAATTCTTCTTATCGGCCGACTCCCAGCGTATGCCGTCACTGAAATTGCCGACCATTTCGGTTTTGGCGCGATCTTCCGCTTTGGTATTTTTCTCGGATTCCTCCTGGCGGCGCTTGCGCGCGACAGCGCGCTCGCCTTCGCGAACCTCAATGACTTCCTGATACTCGTCCTCGGAAATCACGCCCTTTTCCTTGAGCTTCTCGATCAAATTATCGAGTGCGTCGGCTTGGGCGATGGGCGCGAAGCCTAAACCAAAAGCGGCGGAAATTGCCACCGTCAATATTGTTTGTGTCATCACATTTCTTTTCAACGACGGCTTTTTGAGTGCCACCATGTTCTTGCTCCTTTGGATTGCGGATAAATTAATAGCGTTGATGGCAATCTTATGAAGGCAATGTGACAACTTTGTGACAGAATGGCGCGCCTTGACGGCAAGGTATAATTACACCTTGCCATTGCATTTAGCGACCATGAATTTGACCGATCATTTTATCCAACAATTCGACCGCGCGTTGCGAACGCTGTTTGCGCCGGCGCAGGCGAGGCGCGAATCACCGGCCCGCGCTGACATGGAAACACCCGCATTGCAACACGAGAAGGCTGCAGCCGCGCGCTTAATGCGCATTAACCACACCGGCGAGGTATGCGCTCAAGCGCTTTACCAAGGCCAAGCGCTCACCGCCCGCCACGCGGAAATCCGCGCCACGCTTGGCCGCGCGGCCGACGAAGAGCAGGACCACTTAGCCTGGTGCGAAGATAGGATTGATGAGTTGGGCGGCCGCAAAAGCTTGCTCAATCCGCTGTGGTACGGCGGCTCGTTTGCCCTGGGTGCGTTGTCCGGTTTGCTCGGCGATCGTTGGAACATGGCTTTCCTTGCGGAAACCGAACGCCAAGTGGAGGGCCATCTCGCCGGTCATCTAGACCAATTGCCGGCGAGCGATGCGAAAAGCCGAGCGGTGTTGGAACAAATGCGCCGGGACGAAGCGGAGCACGGCATGACCGCGCAAGCCCACGGCGCAGCGCAGATGCCGGGTCCGCTGAAAGTCGTGATGCTGCTAGGTTCGAAAGTGATGAAGACCGCTACCTATTGGATTTAGGGGGAATGCCTGGACTGGGTGGGGAGTTGGCCTTGGGTCACCTAGGGCCAGAGCCAATGGCCCGAGGCCACCCCGTACCAGCGCGGCTCTTCCGGTATGCATTGCCACGGTCCAGTATGGATGCGCCTGTTGGCGGGATTGTCTTGCGGCTTTTAAAAGCACGTTCCTACGAAATTGAGGGACCCCGAAACTCTTCCATTCTGCATTCCCCCAAAGCGTGAAATTGCGAAGCACCGCTCTCAATTACCTGTCGGTTGTCGTCGCATTGTTTCTACTACCCGGCTGCACGACTATCTCGTTCTACTGGCAAGCCCTAAACGGCCAGATGGAGATCCTCAACAAAGCACAACCCATCGAAAGCGTCATCCACGCTCCCGACACGAAGCCCGAACTCAGGCAGCGTCTTACCTCGCTCCTTGCGATTCGCGAATACGCTAGCAGAGAGCTGAAGCTGCCGGACAACAAAAGCTACCGGAGTTACACCGATCTCAAGCGTCCCTTCGTTATCTGGAACGTGTTCGCGACCGCTGAATTTTCTACCAAGCTAACCCAGTGGTGTTTCCCCATCACGGGCTGTGTGAATTATCGCGGCTATTTTGCAAAAGAGAGTGCGGAGCGGTTCGCAAAAAATTTACCGGAGCAGATGAGCGATGCTTTTGTGGCCGGCGTTCCCGCCTATTCAACGTTGGGCTATTTCAACGATCCGATTCTCAACACCTTCATCCACTACCCCCAAGTGGAATTGGCGCGGCTCCTGTTTCACGAACTCGCTCATCAAGTGCTGTACGTGCAGGATGATTCGATGTTCAACGAATCGTTCGCCACGGCGGTGGAACAAGCCGGTATCGAGCGCTGGCTGGAGAGCCAAGCGGGGAGCGGACTTTCAGCCACCTGGCAAACGGCGCAAACGCGCCGTGGGGAATTCCAACAATTGGTTTTAAAGTATCAGCAGCGCTTGAAGAGCTTGTACGAAACCGAACTGTCAGAGCAAGCGAAACGCTTGGCGAAACAACAAACCTTCCGCGATCTGCGCGACGAATACCAATCGCTCAAATCATCATGGGGCGGTTATGCCGGGTATGACCGCTGGTTCGGCCAAGAACTCAACAACGCGCATCTCGCATCGATCGCAATCTATACCGAACTCGTACCCGCTTTTCGCAGATTGCTGCAACAAAAGCAAGGCAATTTCGTTCAATTCTATGAATCGGTGAAACGCTTGGCTAAAGAGTCCAAAGAAGCGCGGGCGACATTCTTCATGTCGCTGCGCTGAGGTGCACTGATACAATCATTATCGGTTTCGATACTTTCTAAGCTTTGGCGACTCTTCCTATAATCACCGACCCGCTGTTCTACGCCGTTGCGATCCCAGCGGTAATGTTGGTCGGCATCGCTAAGGGCGGCTTCCCCGGCGCGTTCGGTGGCATGGCGGGGCCAATGATGTCGCTTGCCATCTCGCCCATCACCGCCGCCGGCATCATGTTGCCGATTCTGTGTCTGATGGATCTGATCGGCCTCTGGGCCTATCGCGGTATTTGGGACCGTACCCGCATGAAAACCATGATCCTCGGCGCGGCGTTGGGAGTGAGCTTAGGCGGCTTGATGTTCGGTCACTTTAATGAGCAGGCGATTCGATTTATGGTGGGCAGCATTGCCGTATTTTTCGCGCTGAATCACTGGCTCGGCTTCGCCGCACGGCGAAAACCGGGCATCGAAACCAAAATTAAAGCCACGTTCTGGTGCGGGCTGTCCGGATTCACCAGCACGGTTGCCCACGCCGGCGGCCCGCCGCTGATGGTGTACATG
>JALYOK010000298.1 GCA_030856925.1 Pseudomonadota bacterium | reverse complement strand
CCCCCATGATGAGCCAATGCCATTGATCTTGATTTAAGGTGCACACCCGCTCGTTTCCTTGCGGCCAGAGGAAGCGGCCGCGACGCAAGCGGCGCGAACCGAGCCAAACGCCAGCGCCATCCCAGATCAATAATTTGAGGCGGTTGCTGCGCTGGTTGCGAAACCCATAGGCGCTACCGTCACAGGGGGCTTTGCCTAAGGCTGCTTTACCGCGTTCAATTCAGCGTGATCCGGTGCGATTAGCGGTCGCCAGTAATCAAAGGCGGTGGGTTTGAGGCCTTCGCGTTGGCAATATGCGCTACGCGTCAGACCACTGGCGCGCCAGTCGTTGATCTGTTTGGTCCAGTATGCCCACTTCGCGTCGTCTTTCGCCATGCTCGCCTCCACTGATCTACGCAAAGTAGTGCGCCGAGACGATTCACGAAATTCTAGGTGGGGCCGTTGGTCGCTTACTCAGAATGCGCATAGATACGGGCTCACAGGATGGCCTTGCCCAAGAAGCGCATCGATACTGCCTCTACGAGCCTGCTACAAAATAAGTTTAATGCAGAACGATGCGCAGTCGATCAACCATAACCATAGGTTCTCAGCAGCGACATATTGTCGAACCAATCAGGCTTCACTTTCACCCACAGACCCAGATATACCTTGCCGCCGAATAGTTGCTCCATGTCGATGCGAGCGGCGGTGCCGATGGATTTGAGTTTCTCCCCCGACTTACCGATGACCATCGCTTTATGGTTGTCTTTTGCGACGGTGATCTCCGCCTCGATACGGCGCACGCCGCCTTCGACGATAAATTGCAGGATCTCGACGTGGGTCGCGTACGGAATTTCCTCGCCAAGGTTACGCATGAGTTTTTCGCGAACGACCTCGGCGGCCAAAAAGCGCTCGCTGCGGTCCGTCATCTCATCCTCGGGAAACACCGCATCGCCTATCGGCAGTTCCGCCTTGATGGCGTTCAAGAGACCGTCCAAGCCAGTACCTTGCTTGGCGGAAACGGGAACCAGGGCGGCGAAACTGCGCTGCGCCGACAACCGCGCCAAATGGGGCAGAAGCTGGCGCTTGTCGGCCAAACTATCGACCTTGTTAATGGCAATCACCACGGGTTTTATCGCCGGTAGCAAGCGCTGCAGCTTCTGTTCGTGCGCGTCGAAAGTAAGCCCGTCCATCACCCAAAGAATAACATCCGCTTCTTCCAGGGCCGAAGTAATTGAACGGCCCATGAGGCGATTTAACGCGCTTCTGTGTTGCATTTGCCACCCAGGCGTATCCAGAAACAGATACTGTGCATCAGGCCTCGTGACGATACCCAGCAAGCGATGGCGCGTGGTCTGCGGCTTACGGGAAGTGATGCTGATCTTTTGACCAATGAGATGATTGAGCAGGGTTGATTTGCCGGCATTCGGTCGCCCGACAATCGCGATAGTCCCGCAACGGTGAGACGGCTCAGCCACCGGAAATCTGACGGTAAGCGGCCGCCGCGGCTTCCTGCTCGGCAAGTTTGCGGCTCGCTCCCGCGCCCTCGGCGTGAATCTTCAACGCGGCGATGTTGCAGACCACGCGGAAGGTCTGCTCGTGCGCTTCGCCGGTGGTCTCAAGCACCTCATACTTCGGCACGGAAATCTTATGACTCTGTAGGTATTCCTGCAGGCGGGTCTTGTGGTCTTTTGCAATGCTGCTGGGATCGAGCCGATCGAAATGAGCGGCGAATAGTCTATTGACAACCGCGTTTGCGCCGCCATAACCGGCATCGAGGAACACCGCGCCGAGTACTGCTTCCACGGTATCCGCCAAAATCGACGGGCGGCGGTGTCCGCCACTCTTCTGTTCGCCGTCGCCGAGCAATACCACCGCGCCAAGCTCAAGGGTCGCGGCGATATCATGCAGAACATTCTTGTTGACCAAACCGGCGCGAAGCCGGCTCAATTCGCCTTCCGACAATTGCGGGAAGCGGCGGTAAAGTTCGGCGGCAACGATACAATTCAACACGCCGTCGCCGAGAAATTCGAGCCTTTCGTTGTGAGGCGCGCTGTGACTTCGATGGGTGAGGGCCTCGATCAGCAAACGCGATTCGAAGAACCGATGACCCAGTTTATTCTCAAGGCCACAATGGTTTGACATCAACAATACAAGACTTCAAGAAACGCTCATTCCTGCGTCGAGGCCTTAAAATCAAACAACAGACTGATGTTGGAAAAAAGCGGAATTGCGACTTGATAGGCGGCGCTAACGACCGTTTCGCCGCCTTCCTTGGTGATCTGCAAGTCATCCTCCGTGATGCTTTTGATGTCATCGATCTGCGCTCGCGCCCTGAATTTTTCCTTAACTTCGCGGGTGCTTGCGTCGTTGGCCTCCGCACGTAACACTGAAAATGTTCTCTTGATCGCAAAATATTCCAGATAAACCGGGACGCATTTCATCAACACAATCGCGCCGCCGATCAGCACCACCAGCACCAAGAAAATACCGACTATTCCTAGCCCCGTTTGCTTTTTCATAGCGCTCTCCCAAGCTCAATTGATGGTTTGGCCGACCCGGCCGAACTTCCCCAAATGCCACCAGATCATGAACGCCTTACCCACGATATTCTCGTCGGGTACAAAACCCCAATAGCGACTGTCTTTGCTGTTGTCTCGGTTATCCCCCATCACAAAATAATGACCCGCGGGCACCGTACAAGTCAAGCCATCTTCGGTAATGGTACAGTTTTCGTGGTGCGGAAACGAGTGAACACTGCCTAAGTGTACCGGCGGAACGTCGGGATTTTGGATGGTCTTATGAATGCGGACGCCCAGATCTTCCATCTGCAGCTTGAGGTTTTGATAGGAGAGATCGGACTCGACGTCCAAGTAATTCCCCGCCTCCTCCGTCGGTACGGGTTTCCCGTTGATGGTTAGCCGCTTATTCTTATACTCTATGCTGTCACCGGGAACGCCGATGATCCGCTTGATGTAGTCGATGGTCGTATCCTCGGGATAGCGAAACACCATGACGTCGCCACGCTGAGGCTCGTTCAATGGCACGATCTTTTTATTGATTACCGGCAACCGTATGCCATAAGTGAATTTATTCACCAAAATAAAATCGCCGATCAGCAAAGTAGGAATCATCGAACCCGACGGAATTTTGAAGGGCTCGACTAGGAATGACCGCACCATAAACACGATAAGAATGACGGGGAAAAAACTCTTCGCGATTTCGAGCCAAGCGGGTTCCGGCTTGGGCCCGGCGCGGCCGCTGCCGGCTTGTTCCAGGGTTGCGCCCGTCGCCGAAGCCATCACGACGTTGCTGCGCTTTATCCGAATCGCGTCCCACAGCCAGATCACGCCGGTGATCACGGTGAAGATCAACAGGACTGCGGCGAAATTGAGGATGTTTTTCGTCACCAACAAATAAAATCCGGCGATGAACAATACAAGATATGCGCTCTGCATATACGGCTGAATGGTGGAAACCGCATTCTTTCGAAAACTGGACAGCACGTCCCACAGCACCAACGGAAAACTGATCACCAACGCAATCGTGGCGACTAGGGACAAATCCATCAATTACTCTCCACTTGTAAAATTGCCAAGAACGCTTCCTGGGGAATCTCCACGTTGCCGACTTGCTTCATGCGCTTCTTGCCGGCCTTCTGTTTTTCCAGCAGCTTGCGCTTCCGCGAGATGTCGCCGCCGTAGCACTTGGCCAGAACATTTTTGCGCAGCGCTTTTATCGTTTCGCGCGCAATGATGTGGGAACCGATAGCTGCTTGAACCGCCACGTCGAACATCTGCCGCGGGATCAACTCGCGCATGCGCGACGCCAGTTCACGGCCGCGGTACTGCGAGCTGGCGCGATGCACGATCAGCGACAGAGCATCCACTTTTTCGCTATTGATCAATATGTCGAGCTTCACCAAATCGGCGGCGCGGAATTCCTTGAAATCGTAATCGAGCGATGCATAACCACGGCTCACCGACTTGAGCTTGTCGAAGAAATCCATGACCACTTCGTTCATCGGCATTTCATAGGTCAAAATCACTTGCCGGCCGAGGTAGTGCATATCTTTTTGCACGCCGCGTTTTTGAGTGCAAAGCGTGATGACCGGGCCCACATACTCCTGCGGCAGGATGATGGTCGCGGTAATGATGGGTTCTCGTATCTCGGCTATCTTCGAGGCGTCCGGCAAGCGCGAGGGATTCTCTATCTCGATTACCGAACCATCGGCCATCAGCACTTGATACACCACAGTCGGCGCCGTGGTGATGAGGTCCATATCGTATTCGCGCTCGAGACGCTCTTGCACGATCTCCATGTGCAGCAAGCCCAAGAATCCGCAACGGAAGCCAAAGCCCAACGCCTGCGAGGTTTCCGGCTCGTAATGCAACGATGCGTCGTTGAGTTTTAGCTTTTCCAATGCGTCGCGCAGAGCTTCGTATTCATTTGCCTCCACCGGATAAAGACCGGCGAATACCTGGGACTTGATCTCTTTGAATCCCGGCAGCGGAACGGCTGCCGGACGCTCCGCCGAGGTAATCGTATCACCGACCCGCGCGGCGGACAGCTCGCGCACTCCGGCGATCACGAATCCCACCTCGCCCGCGCCCAACTGCTCGCGCGTTAGTGATTTCGGCGTGAACACACCCACTTGTTCGCACAAGAAACTCGCCCGCGT
>JALYOK010000284.1 GCA_030856925.1 Pseudomonadota bacterium | reverse complement strand
GGCCAGAGCCGCCATCTCCGGCGAACCCATCACCGACACCATCGCCCCTGACCAGTTCAAGAAAGCCGCCTGATCGTTTCAGACGGCTAAAGTGACACGATGAAAGAATCCCCGCAATGATTCATCCTTCATCGTTCCGCCTTCATCCTTGTAGCTTATAGCGTTCTCGCCACTTCCACCATTTCAAATGCCTCGAGTTGGTCGCCAACCTGAATGTCGTCATAGCCCTTCAGCGAAAGGCCGCACTCGAAGCCGGCCTTCACCTCGCGCACATCGTCTTTGAAGCGCTTGAGCGAATCCAGTTCGCCGGCGTGGATGACCACGGATTCGCGTAACAGGCGAACTTGGGAGCCGCGTCGCACCAGACCTTCGAGCACGTAACAACCGGCCACCGAACCAACTTTGGAGATGCGATAGACCTGGCGAATTTCGACCAGACCCAGGATGTTTTCTTTCTTGTCCGGCGAGAGCATGCCAGACATTGCAGCCTTCACTTCATCGACCGCTTCATAGATGATATTGTAGTAGCGAATATCAACACCACTGGCTTGCGCCAGCTTGCGCGCGGCATTGTCGGCGCGAGCATTGAAGCCGATGATCACGGCCTTGGATGCGAGCGCGAGGTTGACATCGGATTCGGTGATCGCGCCTAATCCGGTGTGCAGGATATTGACTTTCACTTCGTCGGTAGAAAGTTTGCCCAGCGCATAGGCCAAACCTTCGTACGAGCCTTGCACGTCAGCCTTGATAATGAGCGCCAGAGTTTTGACTTCACCTTCGCCCAGGTTGCTGAACATGTCTTCGAGCTTGGCGGCCTGTTGCTTCGCCAATTTCACATCGCGATATTTACCTTGGCGGAAAAGCGCAATCTCACGCGCTTTACGTTCGTCGAGCATCACCAACACCTCGGCGCCGGCGCCGGGAACATCCGACAGACCCTGAATCTCAACCGGGATCGATGGCCCTGCCAGTTGGATCGTGTGGCCGGCTTCATCCAGCATGGCGCGAACGCGACCGAACACCGAACCCGCTAGCAAGACATCGCCGCGCTTCAACGTGCCGGACTGCACCAACACCGTAGCCACCGCGCCGCGGCCTCTATCCAAACGCGATTCGATGACTATGCCCCGCGCCGGCGTATCTTTAACCGCTTTCAATTCCAACACTTCGGCCTGCAATAAAATACGCTCCAGCAATTCATCGATGCCCTGACCGCTTTTTGCGGAGACCGCAACAAATTGCGCATCGCCGCCGTATTCTTCCGGCAACACGCCTTGCGCGACCAACTCTTGTTTGATGCGCTCGACGTTCGCTTCCGGCTTATCGATCTTATTCAATGCCACCACCAACGGCACATTGGCCGCTCTCGCATGATGAATCGCTTCGATGGTTTGCGGCATTACTCCGTCATCGGCGGCAACGACGAGAATGACGATGTCCGTGACTTTCGCACCCCGCGCACGCATCGCGGTAAACGCTTCGTGACCCGGCGTATCGAGGAAAGTGATCATGCCGCGCGGGGTTTCGACATGGTAGGCGCCGATGTGCTGGGTAATACCGCCCGCTTCACCACTCGCCACACGAGTGCGACGGATGTAGTCCAGCAACGACGTTTTGCCGTGATCAACGTGGCCCATTACGGTCACAACCGGTGCGCGCGATTCCGCCGTTCCCTCTATTACGACGCTAACGCCACTTTCCGCCAGCAGGGTATCCGGATCGTCCAGCTTGGCAGCCTTGGCGATATGGCCCAACTCCTCGACCAGAATCATTGCGGTTTCTTGATCAAGCACCTGATTGATGGTCACCATGCTGCCCATCTTCATCAGCGTCTTGATGACCTCGGCGGCCTTGACCGCCATCTTCTGCGCGAGGTTGCCTACCGTGATGGTCTCGGGGACGAGCACTTCATGGACGATGGGTTCCGTCGGCAATTGAAATTGTTGCGTCGCATCCGTCGGCGCCTGCTGTTTCACCGGCTTGGTTTTGTGGCCACGCCAGCCCATGTTCGTGGGCCTGTTATCGCCGCGCCCTTTTAGTCCACCACGCTTTTTGGCCGCTTCGTCGACATAGGCGACGCTGGTGGTCTTTGCCTTCTTTGCCGCCTTCTTATCGGCTTTGTCTTCTGGCTTGACTTGAGGCTTATGGAGCGTGCTATCGGCCGTCGGCGTAGCGGTTGCCGGCGCCCCTTGGTTCGGCGCCTCTTTAATTTCAACCGGCGTCGCCGCGTCAGCGGCTACCGCCGCAACGGACGCCGTCTCAGCAACTGCAATCGCGGTCTCTGCCTCTTTCTTCGACTTGGTCGAGCGATTCTTCTTCGCCTCGACATCTTCCGTCTGGCGGGCAACCAACTCGGCGTGCTTGCGCGCTTCTTTCTCGCGCAATGCCTGTTCCTCGGCATTGACCACCGGCGCCGGTGGTTTGGCCTCGACGACCTCCGGCAATGGCGGCGGTTCGTTGGCATCGCGCTTGACCAAAACTCGCTTCTTACGCACTTCCACTTGAATGGTGCGCGCCTTACCGGTGGCATCGGATTTCTTGATCTCCGATGTCTGTTTGCGAGTCAAGGTGATCTTAGTCTTCGCCTCCTTATTACCGTGAGAAACGCGGAGATAATCCAGCAGCAAGGCCTTATCCTGTTCCGATAACGATTCTTCGGCAGCGGACTTCGCCACCCCTGCAGCCTTCAATTGCTCCAGCAACAACGCTGGCGGCAAATTGAGTTCGGTAGCAAATTGAGCAACACTGGAATGCGCCATATTCAAACTCTATTTCCTGTTACGCGGTAAGAAGTTGGGGTCTCGTTCATTCGAACCAAGGACGTCGCGCAGTCATAATCAATTGCTTCGCCCGCTCGGTTTCTATGCCCGTTAAGTCGGTTAAGTCGTCGACAGCCAGATCGGCCAATGCCTCCATAGTGGTCACGCCTTTGGACACCAGTAAGCGCGCCGTCTGATTGTCCATGCCTTCCATGCTGAGCAGTTGCTCGTCAGCGTTCTCGACTTTTTCTTCGGACGCGATCGCTTCCGTCAGCAACGCATTTCGAGCGCGGGAGCGCAGTTCGTTGACGGTCTTTTCGTCGAACGTTTCGATTTCCAGCATTTCCGACAACGGAACGTAAGCCACTTCTTCGACCGTGCTGAAACCTTCTTGCACCAAAATATCCGCGACCTCTTCGTCGACGTCGAGTTTTTCCATGAATACCTTACGAATGCTGCTGAACTCTTCGTCGGATTTGGACTTGGCTTCATCGACGGTCATGATGTTGAGTTCCCAGCCCGTCAGTTCGGACGCGAGCCGCACGTTTTGACCACTGCGGCCGATCGTCTGCGCCAGTTGATCTTCTTCGACCACCACGTCCATACTGTGCTTCTCTTCATCGACAACAATGGAACTGACCTCCGCCGGCGCTAATGCGCCGATCACGAACTGCGCCGGATCTTCCGACCATAAAATGATATCGACGCGCTCCCCGGCTAGCTCGTTAGTCACCGACTGCACGCGGGAACCACGCATGCCGACACAGGTTCCGATAGGATCGATGCGTTTGTCGTTCGACTTGACGGCAATTTTGGCGCGCACACCCGGATCGCGGGCCGCCGCTTTAATCTCAAGTAATCCTTCCTCCATCTCCGGGACTTCGAGTTCGAACAATCTCATGATAAATTCCGGCGCGATCCGCGACAGAATCAACTGGGGTCCACGTCCGCCCCGCTCGACTCGCGACAGATAGGCGCGAACCCGGTCGCCAATCCGTAGATTCTCCTTCAAAATCATCTGGTCTTTCGGCAGATACGCTTCAAGCCGGCCCGATTCAACAATGGCATTGCCGCGCTCCATGCGCTTGATCGTGCCGGTGACGAGGAATTCTTTGCGATCGAGGAAATCGTTGAGGATCTGCTCACGCTCGGCATCTCGAATTTTTTGCAGAATGACCTGTTTCGCAGCCTGAGCGCCAATGCGGCCAAAGTCCACCGGCTCCAGCGGTTCTTCGTAATAATCACCGATGCTAAGATCGAGGTCGGCATGATCTTCTTTGATCTCCTTCAGCAACATCTGCTGTTGGTAATTTTCGAACTCTTCTTCCGGCACGATCAGCCACCGGCGAAAGGCTTTGAAGTCACCGGTTTCGCGGTCGATTTCGACGCGTACTTCCATATCGTCTGAATATTTTTTCTTGGTCGCGGAAGCCAGCGCCATCTCCAGCGCCAGAAATACGATGTCCCGATCCACGTTTTTCTCGCGGGCCAGGGCATCGACCAACATCAGTATTTCTCGACTCATCTCTACTCCAACTCAGAATTCCGGCTTGAGCCGCGCTTTGTGTACATTCACCAGTTCAATCGCAAAGGTTTTGCCGTCCGATTCCAACGCCAACAACCCATCCCCTAACATGGCTATAGTTCCGGTAAAATTTTTCCGGCCATCGATCGGCGCCTTAAGCTTCAGCTCGGCCCGCTCGCCGCGGAAACGAACGAAATCGGCGGCTTTTGTCAGCGGCCGATCGAAACCCGGAGACGACACTTCCAACCGGTCGTATTCGACACCTTCCACGGCAAAAAAATGGGTGAGATGGCTGCTCACGGCGGCACAATCGTCGACATTGACACCATTGGATTTGTCGATGAACACCCGCAGCTTACCTCGGCCGAACCACTCGAAATCGACCAGTTCATAACCCAACCCATGAATGGTGGGCTCCAGCAATCGCATCAAATCCATAGGAATCACACAAACAAAAAATGGGCGCCATGCCCATTTTAGTTATCCTTGAATTATAACAAATTTTCTCGACTAGGTGGTGACCGATCTGCCCCTACCCACCACTATTTCGTTATATTTTCGGGCAAAGATAAGGCCCCGGAGGGCCCTACGAGCCTGTCGGACTTAAAGGAAATCGGCTGCAAAAGGCGCTGAGCGGTCCATGGCCCGAGGCCACCCCATATTTCGCCGCTTG
>JALYOK010000252.1 GCA_030856925.1 Pseudomonadota bacterium | reverse complement strand
CAGGCTACGGTGAAACGACTATTTTTCGACCCTCGGTGATCTTCGGCCAAGAAGACAGCTTCATCAATCTATTTGCAAAGTTAATCAAAATCTTTCCGGTAGTTGCCCTCGCCTGCCCCAACGCGCGTTTTCAACCGATCTATGTGGAAGACGTCGCTCGCGCGTTTGTCGACAGCTTGGACCAAGCGAACACTTTCGGCAGAGCGTACGACCTCTGTGGTCCAAGGATTTACACGCTACGGGAATTGGTCGAGCTTATCGCGGCGCTGCTCGGCAAACGCCGGCCCATCATAAGCCTCGGCGATCGCCTCTCGTATTTGCAAGCGTGGTTGATGGAATGGCTGCCGATCAAACTCATGACACGCGACAACTATTACTCGATGCAAGTGGATAGCGTCTGCAATTGCGAATTTCCGTTCGACTTCGAGCCGAGCACGCTTGAAAGCGTAGTGCCGGAATATTTGGTCGGAGCGTCGCCGCGAAGCAAGTACGCGTTGTTTCGGCATCGCGCTGGCAGGTAAAGCACACATTGACCTGGGAAGTCCCATGGCTGTTGGATCTTGGAGCATGCATTGCCAGGAACCAAGCGGGGTGCGATTCCTGGCATGGCTAAGCATTCGAGTTATTCTCTCGAACAAGAACGCCTAACGCCGATTGATTCGAGTCTTGGGAAAATTGTAATCGGGATTTTCGGTGCTGAAATCGAGGTCTGTCAATCTCGGATTGATCTGAATGTTGCTGTAACGATAATGCTCGACCAGTTTATCGTTCCAGTCGTAGACTTTCACGGCCACCGGCAATTTCCAGCCTTCATCGATGGTCACGATGGCGCGGTAACAATAATAATTCTTCGACGGATCCTTGGGCAATATGGCTTCGATCACGCGCATCTCGCGACCCTCTTCGCGCGCCGCGCCGAGATCGCGCATCTCTAAATCACCTGCCTGGTTGGCTTTCTCGAAGTTCGAGACAATCAAATCGATCACGCGGCCGATGCCGATTTCGTCAAAAGGATGTCGGCTGCGGGCCATGATCGAGGGACCATCCGGAGGCAGCACGACGGTGAACCGCCCAGATAACCAACCGGGTTCGTGGACCAATACTTTGTCATGGTCGCGTCCCTTTACGAAAATCGCTTCGCGGTCCTTGGGGGGTCCCGTTAACCAACGCATGTAAACCTGCAGCGGTTCGCGGAATTTCAGGACGATGGTCTCTTCCGGCCGCTGTCTGCCGCGTAATACTTCGCGGCGCATGAAGGTGGCGGTGTAGTCCTTCACGCGGGCGTAAGCGGCGGGCATTTGTCTGATCCACTGCAACAGATCGTCGGCGCCTTGGACCATCCAAGAACTGCAAAGGAGACAAACAAACAGCGATAGACGCAGCGTCATAGGGTTATTCGATTACAGAAATGTGAACAGGGGAATCTGGAAACCGAGGGACTATTTTCTTGGCGGGCAATCCGGCCGAACCGGATAGGGCTGAATTCTTGGTTTCCTGCATTGGAACCCAAGTTCGTTCACACCGAAATACCCACGAATACTTTGACAGCTTTCCTTGTTCATCGGATAGACATATCCATACCAACAGCAAACGCCCTCGGCGGCCCCGACGCCGCCGGCAACGACAAATTGCGGCTGAGTGTCGGCGCTATTTAAGATTGTCAACAATCCTTGAAATCCGCCTTTGAACTTGGGCAGGAATTTGACACTCAGTGTACAGCTTTCGCCGGGCGCGATGGGCTGATTGAGACAGCCTTGGGCGGAAAAGGCGCGGGTATCATCAAGCGTCACGCGACTGATACGCAGGGGACCGGCCGAGCGATTGGTAAGCTGAATGCGTTTTTCTTGCGCCACGCAGACGTCTTGTTCGCCGAACTCCAGTCGATTGGTATCCAGGGCGAGACTTCCGACACCGGACGGCGGGATTACCGGCGCACTAGTCACGTCTTTTGCCGGCGCCTGCGGGATTGCGCCGCCAATGGGCTCCGACGGCAGCGTTACCCCCCAGTTGGTCAGCACAGTTCGCACGATCGATGCGGGTACGGCAAGTCCGAATCCTTGGTTCAGGCCAATGACCAAACCCACCACCTGATTATCTTTGATGACAGGACCACCGGAATTTCCCTCCTCCAGGTCTTTGGAGAGTACGATATTTCGACCCTCCAGCGACACAACGTTAACCCGCAACACGCCCCAAGACGCCACGCCGCCGGGAAAACCGATTGCCGATACCTGATCTCCACCGCCTTTCAACTGCAAGGACACGGCAAGCTGCAGTGAAACTAGGCCCGGCGGTAAATTTTCCTGACCCCGCACCACCACGAGCGCGAGCCCTTGCAGATCGCCTCCTTCGATCTTGCGGACCTCCGCTTTGACGGAAACGTTCTGACGCGTGAAAAATTCCACCTGCGGCGCAGCGTCGCCCTCGACGACGTGAGCCGCTGTTACGATATAGGCAATGTTCGGTTCCAGCTTGACGATAAATCCCGCGCCGGTCTTACGCTTGCCCTCGGATAGCGAGCTGATCTTGACTACGCCCGCGCGCAACGCTTCGATATCCT
>JALYOK010000235.1 GCA_030856925.1 Pseudomonadota bacterium | reverse complement strand
GAACATCATGACGCCGCGCGATCGCTTGGTGACGGTGCGCGAAGGCGCATCGCGCGCTGAGGCGATGACATTATTGCATCGCCATCGCTTGGAGCGCGTGTTGGTCATCAACGACGATTTCGAGTTGCGCGGCCTCATCACCGTCAAAGATATTCAGAAATCGAGCGAGCATCCGGATGCCTGCAAGGACAATCAAGGCCGCCTAAGAGTCGGCGCCGCGGTGGGCGTGGGCGAAGGCACCGAGGAGCGCGTGGAAGCGCTGATCGAAGCGGGTGTGGATGTCATCATCGTCGACACCGCCCACGGCCACGCGCAAGGTGTGCTCGATCGGGTGAGGTGGATCAAGCGCAAGTTTCCCGCCATGCAAGTGATCGGCGGCAACGTCGGCACGGCGGCGGGCGCGAAGGCGCTGGTCGATCACGGCGCCGATGGCGTGAAGGTCGGCATCGGACCGGGCTCGATTTGCACCACGCGCATCGTCGCGGGCGTCGGTGTGCCGCAGATCACCGCGATACAAAACGTTGCCGACGCGCTCGCCAATGCCAACATTCCTTGCATCGGTGACGGCGGCGTCCGCTACTCGGGCGACGTATCCAAAGCTATCGCCGCGGGCGCGTCAAGCGTCATGCTCGGCGGCATGTTCGCCGGCACTGAAGAAGCGCCCGGCGAAACCGAATTGTTCCAAGGCCGCTCCTACAAATCCTATCGCGGCATGGGCAGCCTCGCGGCGATGCAGCAAGGCTCCAGCGATCGCTATTTTCAAGACGCGGAAAACAACGCCGACAAGCTCGTCCCGGAAGGTGTCGAAGGCCGGGTGCCGTATAAGGGCTCGGTCATCGGCGTGATCCAACAACTGATGGGCGGTTTACGCTCCAGCATGGGCTACCTCGGCTGCCCAACCATTGCAGATCTGCACAGCAAAGCGGAATTCGTCGAGATCACCGCGGCCGGCATACGCGAATCTCATGTGCATGATGTGCAGATTACCAAGGAAGCGCCGAATTATCATGTCGATTGAGGACGTGAAAGGTGACAAGTGAAAAGGCAACTCTCATAGTGCCTGACAGCAGCGTGGATATTGGCTCTCAGGGCATGTACTTCGAACAGCCGCACTGATATTGACCGTTGGCTTTCCCGCGTTTCACTGTTCGTATTTGACCCCTCCCGCAGAAGAAATGAACAAAGTCCTTATCCTAGACTTTGGTTCCCAATACACGCAGCTTATCGCGCGCCGGGTGCGGGAATGCGGCGTTTACTGCGAGTTGCATCCCTACGATGTTAGCGAGCAGTTCATCGGGGAATTCGATCCGCGCGGCGTAATTCTGTCGGGCGGCCCAGCGTCAGTGACGGATGACGAAACGCCGCGGGCGCCTAATATTTCGTTCGAGTTGGGCGTGCCGGTGCTCGGCATTTGTTACGGCATGCAGGCTATGGCCATGCAACTGGGCGGCAGTGTCGAGAACGGTTTGGTGCGGGAATTCGGCTACGCGGAGATTCGCGCGCGCGGCCATTCCACTTTGCTGCGCGATATTCAGGATCGCATTAACAGCGAGGGGCATGGCTTGCTCGATGTGTGGATGAGCCATGGCGATAAAGTCACGGCGTTGCCGCCGGGATTCAAAGTGATCGCCAGCAACGCGGCGACGCCCATCGCCGGCATGGCGGACGAAGCGCGAAAATTTTACGCGCTGCAATTCCACCCGGAAGTCACGCACACCAAGCAAGGCAAGGCGATTCTGTCGCGTTTCGTCCATGGTATCTGCGAATTAAAGTCTGACTGGAATATGCCGGATTATATTCCGGAAGCAGTTGCACGTATTCGCGCGGAAGTTGGCAAGGAGGAAGTAATCCTCGGCTTGTCCGGTGGTGTCGATTCTTCCGTCGCCGCGGCGCTGATTCATCGCGCTATCGGCGATCAACTGACCTGTGTGTTCGTCGATACCGGTTTGCTGCGGCTGAACGAAGCGCAGCAGGTGATGGAGACTTTCGCCCAGCATCTCGGCGTCAAGGTCATACATGTCGACGCGAGCGACGATTTTCTCGACAAGTTGCATGGCGTCAGCGATCCCGAGCAGAAACGCAAAATCATCGGCGCCGAATTCATCGAAGTATTTCAACGCGAAGCGAAGAAACTTCCCAATGTGAAATGGCTGGCGCAAGGCACAATTTATCCGGACGTGATCGAATCCGCCGGCGCGAAAACCAAAAAAGCCCACAACATCAAGTCCCACCACAACGTCGGCGGCCTGCCCGAAACCTTGCACCTTAAATTGCTCGAACCACTACGAGAGCTCTTCAAAGACGAAGTACGTGAGCTCGGCGTGGCGCTGGGACTTGCGCGCGAACTGGTGTATCGCCATCCGTTCCCCGGCCCCGGCCTCGGTGTGCGCATTCTCGGCGAGGTGAACAAAGAATACGCAGACTTGCTGCGCCGCGCCGACGCGATTTTTATCGAAGAGTTGCGCGCCGCGGGATGGTACGACCAAGTCGCGCAAGCGTTCGCCGTGTTCCTGCCGGTACGCGCCGTCGGCGTCATGGGCGATGGCCGCACTTACGAATATGTCGTTGCGCTGCGGGCGGTGGTCACCACGGATTTCATGACCGCCCACTGGGCCGAGTTGCCCTACGATTTGCTCGGCAAAGTGTCGAACCGCATCATCAACGAAGTGCGCGGCATTAATCGAGTCGTGTACGACATCTCCGGCAAGCCGCCGGCTACAATCGAGTGGGAATAGCGGGATCTATCGGGGCTTATCAAGGGATCCCGGATTTAAAAGACATTTTTCGTCAACTCGGAGTCGTTTAGCGGACCGAAGCCGAAGAACTCCACTTCGCTCGCGCCGCCGAGAGCACTCGAGTTCAGGAAAGCTAAAAAGCCATTATTC
>JALYOK010000206.1 GCA_030856925.1 Pseudomonadota bacterium | reverse complement strand
TTCGCTTACGTGCTCGCGACGGCCAAGCGCATGACAGAATCGGAACAATTCCTGCGCGACGGCCACTGGAAGAAAAACACGTTGACGCTAATGCTGGGCCGCGACGTGCATCACGCGACACTTGGCATCATGGGCATGGGCCGCATCGGCCAAGCTGTCGCGCGGCGGGCGCGGGGTTTCGATATGAAAGTAATTTACTTCAACCGCAATCGGGTCGCCGCCGACGTCGAGCAGGAGTGCAACGCGGCCTACGTCAGCAAAGAAGACCTGATGAAGCAAGCAGATTTCATCGTCTTGCTGGTGCCGTACACGCCGGAAAACCATCACCTCATCGGCGCGGCGGACATTGCACTAATGAAGCCCGACGCGGTGCTGATCAACATCGCCCGCGGCGGCATCGTCGATGAAGTGGCGCTGATCGAAGCCTTAAAGCATCGCAAAATATTTGGCGCCGGTATCGATGTTTTCGAGAACGAACCAAACTTCCGCAAGGAATTTTTGGAGTTATCAAATGTGGTATTATTGCCGCACCTAGGCAGCGCAAGCGAGAACACCCGCCGGGCCATGGCGAACCTTGCCGCCAAGAATCTAGTAGCCGCCCTAACCACGGGCAATCCACCCAATCAAGTGAACAAGTTGTGAGACGTTAGGCGTTAGGCGGAAAAGCGATGTTCAAACTACGTCCTCTATCCTTCCGCCTCCCGCTTTAAGGAGATCACCATGGCACTCAAAGTTGGTTTCGTCGGCCTCGGCATCATGGGGCGACCCCAGGCAATTAACCTCATCAAGGGCGGCTATCAAGTCGCCGTCTACGCGCGCCGCGCGGAATCCATGCAGCCGTTAAAAGACGCCGGCGCAACAACTTGCGCATCGCCAAAAGACGTTGCCGCACAGTGCGACGTCATCATCACCATGGTGGCCGACACGCCGGACGTCGAGCAAGTCCTATTCGGCGAAGGCGGCATCATTCATGGCGCGAAGCCCGGTTCCGTGGTGATCGACATGAGCACCATCTCCCCTGTCGCCACCAAGACCATGGCGGAACGCTTGGCGGCGAAAAGCATCGACATGATCGACGCGCCGGTTTCCGGAGGCGAAGTCGGCGCCGTTAACGGCACGCTCACCATCATGTGCGGCGGCAAGCAAGCGGTATTCGACAAAGTGAAACCGATCCTCGAATGCATGGGCAAAACCATCACCCTGGTCGGCGACAGCGGCGCGGGCCAAGTAGCGAAAGCGTGCAATCAAATCGTGGTCGGCGTCAGCATCGAAGCCGTGAGTGAAGCCATGGCTTTGGCGCGGCGCATGGGTGTGGATCCCGGCAAAGTCCGCGAAGCACTGATGGGCGGTTTCGCCGGCAGCAAGATCATGGAGATCCACGGTAAGCGTATGTTGGACTACGACTTCAAGCCCGGCTTTAAAACCAAGCTGCATCAAAAAGACATGAAGATCGTGATGGACACCGCAAGCGCGCTCGGCTTGAACCTGCCGGGTGCAGCGCTATTTGCGCAAAACCTTGACGCGCTCATGGAAAGCGGCGACGGCGAACTTGATTCCTCGGCGGTGTTGAAAGTGATCGAGCGCGCAAGCTCTGCGAACCCAGCTTAAGCAACCCCGCAAAAATCCGGAGGGCATTGCCAGGAGCCGCAGCGGGCTTGCCTTCCAGCTATGGTATAGCTACGAGCCAAGCAGAATGCGCGTTTCCAGCCATAGATCGGAAACAATACAATCAATTCGCCGGATAATCTGTGAAAGTAAAAAGGCATCGAAGAAGACGAAGCCCTTGAAATTGCCGAACAGACAGAAGTGTAGTTTTGTATTGGGCCTTCGGGGGCGGCCACCGTACATCGAGGGTCGCCTTTTAACTTGCAGTTCCGTAGGTTGGGGTGAAGAACGAACCCCAACACTAACCCGGGTGACGATGCGTTGGGGTTCGCGGAGCTCACCCCAACCTACGGACTACGGACTAAAGTCGTAACCAAAATAAGTGACAGAAGCTCGCAACAAATTCAAAGCCTTGCCAACTGTAGCGATGGTGTGCCACCGCCCCTGCCCTAAGCTGACCTTCGCGAGTGACCGAAAGTGGCCGCGAAGAGCCAAAGAGATCAGTCCTCCAATTCATTCAGCAGTTCCGGGTGCCGATCAAGAAGTCGAAAAAGATTTGTCACAGCAGGTAGCGGTCGAGCTTTGCCCCGCTCATAACGTGAAAATGCATTTGGACCGCCGCTAGTGATTCGCGCGGCCTGCCGTTGTTGT
>JALYOK010000173.1 GCA_030856925.1 Pseudomonadota bacterium | reverse complement strand
CCGCGCCAAGTTTGGGGTCACCATTCTTAACCGACCAAACCACTTTACCGGTCTTCGCATCGAACGCGACCAGGTTGGAGTCGGCTTGTTGCAAAATGATTTTGCCGTCGCCATAGGCTAGACCACGATTAACCGTGTCGCAGCACATTTGCGGGATAACGGCCGGATCTTGCTTCGGCTCGTATTTCCAAACGATTTTCTGCGTGTTTAGGTCCATCGCGAACACTTTGTTCGGGAACGGACTGTGCAGATACATCATGTCGCCGATCACCAGGGGCGAACCCTCGTGGCCGCGCAGAACGCCGGTGGAGAACATCCATGCGACTTTCATGTTCTTGACGTTGGCTTTGTTGATTTGTTTTAACTGGCTGTAACGATGGTTTTCCATATTGCCCGCTTGCGCTGCCCAGTTCTTCGGATTGGCCATCAATTTTTCCAGATCCGCATTGGCTAGAGCCAGGCTGGGAGCAGCCAAGGCCAGAACCATGGGCAGGGCGGAAAGCCTTCTAAATGCTTTCATAACTACCTCCTAAAAATATTTGTTTGAGGATGTGACTGTCAGTAAAGAACTTCAAAACTTAAAACTACGGATTTTCCCTGAACCAAGTTCTCTAGGATCACTAGACGGCCTTTGACGCTGCTTTTCGGCCTTGGCTTTTTGTTCTTGTGTTAGCTACCGCTGCTTTTGTAACAATGTTTTCGCTTCGAGTCAATAGCGCTCGGGCTGCGAATGTTGAATCTATATGGCTAGCAACCTCATGGATACTGGCTTTCAGGCATGCATGTCATGGGAGCCAAGCTGGAGGCGGCTCAGGGCGATGCTTGTTTTTCACTAACCCAACAACGGCGCCAGCCATTTTTGCGCCGTGGGCGTATCCCAACTTTTGCGCGCAGCGTAGTCATTTAATTGATCGTTATCGATCTTGCCCACCGCAAAGTAATGCGCATCGGGATGGCCGAAATAAAAGCCGCTAACCGCCGCTGTCGGCAACATAGCGTAGCTTTCGGTCAAGATCATGCCGGCATTTTCCGAAGCGTCCAGTAATTCGAACAGGGCGCCTTTTTCGGTGTGGTCCGGGCAGGCGGGGTAGCCCGGCGCGGGGCGGATGCCTTGATATTTTTCGGCAATGAGTTCGTCGTTGCCGAGAATCTCGCCTTTGGCATAGCCCCAGAATTCTGTACGCACGCGCTGGTGCAGATGCTCGGCGAATGCTTCAGCGAGACGATCGGCGAGCGCTTTCACCATGATGGCGCTGTAGTCGTCGTGTTTCTTCTCAAAATCGGCGACGATGGGATCGATGCCGATGCCAGCAGTGACAGCGAAACAGCCGATGTAATCGTTCACGCCACTCGCTTTCGGCGCGACGAAATCCGCCAGGCAATAATTGGCGCGATCGCTCGGTTTTTGCGCTTGCTGGCGCAGGAAATGAAACGTCGCCGCGACTTTGTCACGCGTGTCGTCGGCATAGATTGCCACGTCGTCGCCGACGCTATTTGCCGGGCAAAGTCTAATCACAGCACAGGCCTTGAGCCATTTTTCCGCCACTATCCTCACCAGCATTGCCTGTCCGTCTTCGAATACATTACGCGCTGCTTCACCGACAATTTCGTCGTCGAGGATGGCCGGATATTTTCCCGCCAAATCCCAGGTCTGGAAAAATGGTGTCCAGTCAATGTGCGGGGCGATCAAATCGAGCGGGTAACTGTCGAACACGCCCAGGCCCAGCAATTCAGGCTTGGTGGGCTTGAAGGTTGTCCAGTCGAGTTGTGGCGCGTTTTTGCGCGCCGCCGCGAGTGAAACCAGCGTTTGGCCTTTCTTGTTCGCATGTTGTTGGCGAACTTTCTCGTAGTCTTCCCGCACGGTATTCACGTACTCATCGCGCTGATCACGCGACAGCAAACTCGAGCACACCGGCACGCTACGCGAGGCATCGGGAACCCAAATCACCGGGCCTTGATAATGCGGCGCGATCTTGACGGCCGTGTGCACCCGCGACGTAGTGGCGCCCCCGATCAGTAGTGGAATCGTGAAACCTTCGCGCTGCATTTCCTTGGCGACGTGCACCATCTCTTCCAGCGACGGCGTGATCAATCCCGATACGCCGATGATGTCCGCGTTCATTTCGCGCGCCGCTCTCAAGATCTTATCGCACGCCACCATCACTCCGAGATCGATCACGTCATAGTTATTGCATTGAAGCACCACGCCGACGATATTTTTTCCTATGTCGTGAACATCGCCCTTCGCCGTGGCCATGACGATACGGCCCTTCGGCTTTTGGTCGCCCGCTTTCTTCTTCTCCGCTTCGATGTAGGGCACGAGATGCGCAACCGCTTGTTTCATCACCCGCGCCGATTTCACCACTTGCGGCAAAAACATTTTGCCGGCGCCGAACAGATCGCCG
Organism: Pseudomonadota bacterium; assembly: GCA_030856925.1. Lineage (GTDB taxonomy): Bacteria > Pseudomonadota > Gammaproteobacteria > Burkholderiales > JALYOK01 > JALYOK01. The sequence continues at coordinate 2,278 of JALYOK010000173.1, read as the reverse complement.
ACCACATTCATGCCATCCATCAGGGGGCCTTCGATCACTTCGATCGGCCGCTCGACTTGTTGGCGCGCCTCTTCCGTATCGGCCACGACGAACGTGGTGATGCCGCGCACCAACGCATGGCTCAGGCGTTCTCCCACCGTGCCATTGCGCCAACTCAAATCCTCGGTTTGAGTTCTGGCCGAACCCTTCACCGTCTCGGCGAACTGCACCAAGCGCTCCGTCGCATCGGGGCGGCGATTGAGAACGACATCTTCGACCCGCTCAAGCAACTCGGCGGGAATTTGGTCATACACGCCGAGTTGGCCGGCATTGACAATGCCCATCGTCATGCCCGCTTGAATGGCATGATACAAAAATACCGTATGGATCGCTTCCCGCACCGGGTCGTTGCCGCGGAAGGAGAAGCTGACGTTAGACACCCCGCCGCTAATTTTCGCGTGCGGCAAATTTTGCTTGATCCAGCGCGTGGCGTCGATGAAATCCACGGCGTAGTTGTTATGCTCTTCGATGCCGGTGGCGATGGCGAAAATATTCGGGTCGAGAATGATGTCTTCCGGCGCAAAGCCGACATCGTTCAACAAAATATCGTAGCTGTTCTTGCAGATATCTTGCTTTCGCTGCAGCGTATCTGCCTGGCCTTTTTCATCGAAGGCCATGACGATTACCGCCGCGCCATAACGTAACACCAGCTTTGCTTGCTCGATGAATTTCGCCGTACCTTCTTTGAGCGAAATCGAGTTGACCACCGAACGGCCCTGCACGCATTTCAAGCCCGCTTCGATCACTTCCCACTTGGACGAATCGATCATGACCGGCACGCGCGAGATGTCCGGCTCCGAGGCGATTAAACTCAAAAACTTCACCATCGCCGCCTTGGAATCGAGCATCGCCTCGTCCATATTGATGTCGATGATCTGGGCCCCGTTCTGAACTTGCTGGCGCGCGACATCCAATGCGGCCGTGTAGTCGCCGGCGAGAATGAGTCGAGCAAAAGCGCGGGAGCCGGTGACGTTGGTGCGCTCGCCGATGTTGACGAACAAGGAATCGTCGCCGATGTTTAGGGGCTCAAGCCCCGACAGGCGCAGCACCTTGCTCATACGGTCAGGACGCGGGGTGGGATCGCCTTTATACTTTTGCCGATGGCGGCAATATGCGCGGGCGTGGTGCCGCAACAACCACCGGTGATGTTTACAAAGCCGGCCTCAGCAAATTCTTTGATGTGCCTCGCAGTGTGTTCGGGCGTCTCGTCGTAGCCCGTGTCGGCGAGTGGATTGGGCAGTCCGGCATTGGGATGACAACTCACATAGGTGTCGGCAACGCGCGCCAGTTCCTCCAAATAGGGGCGCATCAACTCCGCGCCCAGCGCACAGTTTAGGCCAACCGACAAGGGTCGCGCGTGTTTGACGGAATTCCAAAAAGCTTCGGTGGTTTGGCCAGAGAGCGTGCGGCCGCTCGCATCGGTGATGGTGCCGGAGATCATAATGGGGCGCCGTGCTCCAGGATGTTTATCGAAGTAACTATCGACGGCGAACAGCGCGGCCTTGGCGTTAAGGGTGTCGAAAATTGTTTCCAGCAAAATAATGTCGGCGCCGCCGTCGATCAGGCCTTTGGTCGCCTCGGTGTAGGCGCTGACCAGTTCATCGAAAGTGACGTTGCGCGCGCCTGGATCATTCACGTCCGGTGAGATCGACGCAGTGCGGTTGGTCGGGCCGAGTACGCCGGCGCAAAAGCGCGGGTGATCGGGAGCGTTCTTTTCGAACTCATTACACAACTCATGCACCATTTGCGCGGCGGCAAAATTCAGTTCATAAGCGATCGCCTGCAGATGGTAATCGGTCATGGCGATCGAAGTCGAATTGAAGGTATTCGTCTCGATGATGTCCGCGCCGGCATCCAAGTATTGGCGATGGATCTCGCGAATGATCTTGGGTTGTGTTAGGGTGAGCAAATCGTTGTTGCCCTTGAGGTCATGCGGGAAATCCGTGAACCGTTCGCCGCGATAGGCGGCTTCGTTCAACTTATAACTTTGGATCATAGTGCCCATGGCGCCATCCAGAAGCAGAATGCGTTGAGCTAGTTGATGTTGGAGTCGTTGCAGCCTGGAGGAAGTCATTCTTAAGAAAGAAACTCGATATGGGCGTAACTTTTAATTTTAACATGCGTACTTTGATGAGCTTTATCGTCGCCGCTGTGCTATTCGCTTTTGCGACGATGGCGTCGGCCGAGGAGTCGCCCTTGGCCCGCCCTCCCTTGCATTCCGCCGAATTGAAAGCCCTGG
>JALYOK010000163.1 GCA_030856925.1 Pseudomonadota bacterium | reverse complement strand
GTATACACGGTTTGAATCGAATCGATCACCGCGATCTTGGGTTTTTGTTCGGCGAGAACAATCTGGATTTTTTCCAGTTGAATCTCCGCCAGCAACTTCATGGACTTCGCTTCCAGTTGCAGGCGCTGCGCGCGCAGCGCGATCTGCTGCAGCGATTCCTCGCCGCTGACATAAAGCGTCGATTGCGTGGCGCCCATGTGCGCCAGCGCTTGCAGCAACAAAGTTGACTTGCCGATGCCCGGATCACCGCCGATCAACACCACCCCGCCCGGCACCATACCCCCACCCAAAACGCGATCTAGTTCGGCGATGCCCGTGCTCATGCGTGGAATCGCCTCGGCCTTGATTTCCGACAATAACTGCACCCCACCGCTGGCCGCGAGCGCGCTGAAGCGATTGCCTTTGGAAGTCGTCTCCGCCAAGGTTTCTACCAGGGTATTCCAAGAGCTGCAGTGGGGGCACTGGCCCTGCCAGCGCAGAGTCTGGCCGCCGCATTCGGTGCAAGTGAAGAGTGATTTTGTTTTGGCCAAGCAAGCCTTTTCGTCTGACCGTAGTGTGTTGGGAATTCGCGCTGACAGTTATCTTTCCGTAATTGGCACCCGCGAAGCCAATCCACACAGCAACTCATATCCAACGGTCCCGGCGCTACGGGCGACTTCATCCACGGATAGGCCCGCGCCCCACAGTTCCACCGGGCTGCCGATTCGCGCCTGCGGAACCTTGCCAAGATCGACGCAAATCATATCCATAGACACGCGACCTGCCGTGGTCACGCGCTCGCCTTCAACCAACACCGGCGTACCGGTCGGGGCGTGGCGCGGATAGCCGTCGGCATAACCGCAGGCGACAATTCCGACCCGCATTGAATGCTCGGCGCGAAATCCGCTGCCGTAGCCGACGGTATGACCGCTCTCTAATTTCTGAATCGCGATAATTTCGCTGTTTAGCGTCATCGCCGGTTTTACACCGATGCCCGCAGCGCTGCGCTCGGCGAACGGACTTGCGCCGTAGAGCATAATGCCGGGCCGCACCCAATCGGCGTGGGTCTCTCGGAAGCGGATCAGCGCGGCAGAATTCGCTAAACTGCGCGGGTAAGATAAACCCGCCGTGATTTCGCGGAATAGCGTGAGTTGCTCGCGCACCCCTGCCGGCTCGTCCGCCGTGGCAAAGTGGGTCATCAAGGTCAAGCTCGATAACCTTGCTTGCCGTAACGCCGACATCGCACTTGGAAAATCGTCGGGCTTGAACCCGAGTCGATTCATGCCGGTATTGATCTTAAGATGCACGTCGAGCTTTCCCGGGGCCGCTTGCAGCAGCAACCGCAACTGTTCCTGCTGATGCACCACCGTCGCCAAGTGATATTCGTGCACCAGACGCAATTCTTCGCGATCAAAAAATCCTTCGAGCAGCAAAATAGTTTGATCGAATCCGGCCTCGCGCAAAGCCATAGCATCTTCGATGTTCAGCACCGCGAATCCGGCGGCCTTTTTCATCGCGCTCGCGGCGCGCAACAGGCCATGGCCGTAAGCGTTGGCCTTCAGCACCGCCATGATCTTGGATTGCGGCGCGAGTTTTTGCGCGACCTGCAGATTGTCGTGTAACGCGGCGAGATCGATGCGGGCTTGGATGGGGCGCATGGGCTAAATTAGAAATTCCCGCGAGCGGCGATCCGAGCCCGCAACGTGATTGATCATCGCGTTACTTAAACTCAAACTCAACCAACTCGATCGTTGTATCGCCTGCATTCTTCAACATGTAAGTCGCGGCCGTTTGACGCCACTCGAACTGCGCCAATGCGAGAGAAATCTTGATCGTTTCGCCGCCGTTCATCGACTGTTCGATAACTCCCCCGGTTTGCGCCACTGTTACGCTGCGACCCGGCAAAATTAACGGACCGATGGACTCGCCCGGCGTTAAGGTCAAGCGATATCCGCGTACTCGCTCGTTGTCCAACACCTTTTTCAAGACGCCGCTTTCGGTTAGCGGCGCGCCACCCTCTCCGATTGGCGCACCGGTGAGCAACTCAATGCCGATGGCGCGAAAAGGTTTGCTGTCGACATTCGTAAATCGATGGGTGTAGGCGCCCTGCGACGCCCGGTAGTAACCGATCATGCCCGCGGTGATATTGAGGTTCGTTTGCGGTTTGCCGGGGATATCATTTTTGAGCAGCGAGGTGCTCAACATCACGTACGGATAGTCTAGGGAATGAGTGTGATAAAGCGTCGCCTCGCCGGGCAGCACCTCCACGTCGACCACGCGAACTACTTCGTTGACCAATTTAGGGCGATGATGCGGCTCGTCCTTCGCTGCCACGATCCGATCGTCTGCCGACACCATACCGCACAATAATAATATTAGTACGGCGATTCCAGAACTCGCGTGCTTCACTCTAATTTTTCTCATGTCCGTATGTCGAGTTTTGAAATTTGGTGAACTGTCCGAGGAAGGTCAGGTGCGTGGTGCCGATTGGGCCGTTACGCTGTTTGCCGATGATGATTTCCGCGATGCCCTTGTCCTGCGAATTCTCGTTGTAAACCTCGTCGCGATAAATAAAGAGGATCAGGTCGGCGTCCTGTTCGATCGCGCCCGATTCGCGCAGGTCACTCATCACCGGGCGTTTGTTAGGCCGTTGCTCCAGCGAACGATTGAGTTGGGACAAGGCGACCAACGGAACCTTGAGTTCTTTCGCGAGCGCTTTCAAGGAACGAGAAATTTCCGAAATTTCCGTCGCGCGATTCTCGCCTTGGCTGGTGGACGACATGAGTTGCAAGTAGTCGACGACGATAAGGCCTAAGCCCTTGTGCTGGCGATGCAAGCGCCGCGCACGGGCGCGAAGTTCCAGGGCGGTCAATGCCCCGCTTTCGTCAATGAAAATAGGTGCGTCATTTAGGCGGCCGAGCGCTTTCGTGAAGCGTGCCCACTCGTCGTCATCGAGACGGCCGGTTCTCAGCTTTTGTTGATCGACGCGGCCAGTGGAGCCGAGCAAGCGCATCGCGAGTTGGGTGCCGGCCATTTCCATGCTGAAAATGGCCACCGGCAACTTTGCTTCGAGGGCGACATGTTCCGCAATGTTCAATGCAAAGGCGGTCTTGCCCATGGAAGGCCGTCCGGCGACGATGACGAGGTCACCCGGCTGCAGGCCGGAGGTTCGTTTGTCGAGATCGGCGAAGCCCGTCGCCACACCCGTGATATCGGAAGGGTTGTCGCGGCTGAGGAGCATGTCGATGCGCTCGACCACTTGCGTCAGCAGCGGCTGAATGGGGCTGAAGCCTTGCTGACCGCGAGCACCGGCCTCGGCGATCTTGAATACTTTAGCTTCGGCCTCGTCAAGTAATTGACGCGCCTCGCGCCCGGCGGGGCTATAGGAACTGGCGGCAATCTCGGTGCCGACCTCGGCGAGCTTGCGCATGATGGAGCGCTCGCGCACGATCTCGGCATAACGCCGGATATTAGCGGCGCCGGGCGTGTTGGTGGACAGCATGCCGACGTAGGCCAAGCCGCCGACCGATTCGAGTTCGGCGCTGCGCTCGAGTGATTCACCGACGGTAATGACATCCGCAGGACGATTCGCTTCGATGAGCTTGGAAATATGCTTATAGATGCGACGATGATCGTCGCGATAAAAATCGTCCTCGCCGATCAAGTCGGCAATTTTATCCCAAGCGACATTTTCCAGCATCAGGCCACCCAACACGGATTGCTCCCCCTCGATGGAATGGGGCGGGACGCGCAGAAGGTCTAGTTGGTGGTCGTTGGGCATGCAATAGGGCTAGCGATTATGCAAGTATTTTACCAGCCCTGCCGCGCGATTCAGATTCAGCTCGCGAAAAATTCTCTTAACGCCTTGATCGTCTCGTCGGGTTTTTCCTCCGCAATGAAATGCCCGCAATCAATGGCGAATCCGCGTACATCTGCCGCGCGCTCTCGCCAGCAGGCGATTGGGTCGTACGCCGAACCAACTAGACCACGTCCGCCCCACAGCGCCAGAAACGGCACTTGAAGTTTGCTTTGCAAATCGGCCCGATCATGGACGAGATCGACGCTTGCAGCCGCACGATAGTCTTCGCAGGTCGAATGGATACAAGCGGGATCGCTGAAGAGCCGTACATATTCTTCGACCACCTCGTTCGGAAAGGCTTTGAGATCGGATCCCCAGCGCCCCAGCCGGGAGGTGAGGTAATAACGCGGGTCGTGGCCGATCAACTGTTCGGGAAAGTCGTATGGCTGAATCAAAAAGAACCAGTGAAAATAACTGGTGGCGACTCTCTGATCGATCGTCTCGAAAACTTTCAAGGTCGGCACGATATCGAGCACCGCCATTTTCTTGACCGAGGATGGGTGATCGAGCGCCAAGCGATGAGACACGCGTCCGCCGCGATCATGGCCGGCCAGAAAAAACTCTTTGAAGCCCAACGCCGCCATGACTTCCACTTGATCGAGCGCCATGGCGCGTTTCGAATAAGGAAAATGATCGTCGCTGGTTTTTGGTTTGCCGCTTTCACCGTAACCGCGCAAATCCGGGACCACCACGGTAAAGTCCTTCGCCAGCGCCGGCGCGACTTTGTGCCACATCAGATGGGTCTGTGGATAGCCGTGCAGCAGTAACAGCGGCGGCCCGCTGCCTGCCCAATTGACGTGGATTTCTGTGCCGCTGGTTTTTATTCGTTGCGTATTGAATTGTTGGAACATTTCCCCCCCTTCCGTTTTAAATTATCTCGACACCACCAACCGGGCGGCGCTTTCGTGCGGCGCCGCGTTCATGGTATAAAGCCGCTGAACAATCACCTCGTAGAATTAGTTCAACTATAAGTGCTTCCCCCACTATTTTAGCCTTTTCATGCCGGTAAGTTTTTATACGATTTTGGCTGCGCAGTTTTTTTCCGCCCTGGCCGACAACGCGCTTTTGCCGGCCGCCATCGCGTTGCTGATCGAACTTAGCGCACCGAAATCCTACGTTCCGATTCTGCAAGTATTCTTCGTCGTGTCCTATATTGCGTTTGCGCCCTTCGTCGGCGCACTGGCTGATGCGTTCCCCAAGGGCCGCGTCATGTCTACCAGTAACGCGATAAAGTTTGTCGGTTGTTTAACCATGTTATTCGGCGCCCATCCGCTACTAGCCTACGGCATCGTCGGCTTCGGCGCCGCAGCTTACTCGCCGGCGAAATACGGCATCCTCACGGAGTTGTTGCCATCGAGCCAGTTAGTTACGGCGAACGCGTGGATGGAAGGATTAACTGTTGCCGCAATCATCCTCGGCCTCGGCTTGGGGGGCTATTTGCAGAACGGCAATCTCTACGCCAAGCTCGACGTCATTCATAACATTCCGCTGCTTAACTCGCCGGCGCAAATGGCGATCGCGTTGATCTGTTTACTCTATGTCGTCGCCGCGTTTTTTAATCTCTACATTCCCCGCTTGCCGATCGATCATAAGCTGCCGAAGAAGAATCCGCTCTATATGATTCACGATTTTTGGCATTGCTTTAAGTTGTTATGGCGGGATCCGCTGGGCCAGGTTTCGCTGGCGGTGACCACATTATTCTGGGGGGCCGGCGCCACGCTAAAAATCGTCATCATCGATTGGGCGCAAAAAGTACTCGGCTTCGGTCTCGATAAAGCGACTTATCTTACCATTGCCGTCGCGGTAGGGATCGCCATCGGCGCGGTGATTGCCGCCCTCACCGTCAAACTCGAGCAAGCTGTAAAAGTATTGCCGGTGGGGATACTCATGGGCGTGTTGATCATTGGCATGATCTTCGTCCACGATTGGCGCGTCGCTGCGGTGTTCTTTGTCGCTATCGGCACCGTCGCCGGATTCTTCGTCGTGCCGATGAATGCATTGTTGCAGCATCGCGGCCATACGTTAATGGGCGCCGGCCACTCGATCGCAGTGCAAAATTTCAACGAGAACTTAAGCATCGCCGCGCTGAACGCGGTCTACGCCGGCATGATCTCGGCGCATTTTTCCATCAACACCATCACGGTTATTTTCGGGGTCTTTGTCGGATCGACGATGTGGTGGCTGTACGTGAAACACCGCAATGACAAGCCCATCTAGGGTTTGTTGAGAAACGATTGGGGCGCCCGTCCGGGGCCTGGCCTAGGGCCACGTCGCTGCGCGGTGCGCGCCCCAACATCACCGCGCCCTGCCCGATGTAGACTCGCCGGAAAAGCACCTCGTGCCGTGAGCGCATTAAACAAACTGCAGAATCAACCCCCTCCGCCGGCTGCGCAAATGTCGAATCAGCGCGGCTTTCTCGGACGAGACCGCGGTGATCAAGCTTTCGCGCTGGGTCGGTTTGCGATCTTCTCGTGCCAACGCCTTACAACGTCAGCAAGTTCGCCAGATCGTCCAGGTTAGTCACGGTGATGCCGCGTGGATTCAGCACCTCGGCGCCGATGCTCCAAACGGACAGATACAGCAAGATGAGAACGAGCGTTCCAAACGCAAGATCGTAGTGCTGCAGACGCCTGTATTG
>JALYOK010000156.1 GCA_030856925.1 Pseudomonadota bacterium | reverse complement strand
CGCCAGCACCGCCCACGAATCAAACACCAGCGCCTTTGGTTTGCGCGTCATTAGAGTTCCTGCTCGCGTTTTTTCTCCGCTGCCAGCGCCGTCAACAAGCTCTTGCCCTTGTATTTTCCGCGCAGGTTCTGGATGTAATCGCGTGTGATGGGCGTCAGAATGATTCGATGCCCCTGCTCATCGACGTCCACCTGTACACGCGTGCCCTCCTTGATTCCAAACTTTTGCCGGATCTTGGAGGGAATAACGATCTGGCCTTTGGCAGTCATGTAGGACTCCATGTACATTTCTTCTATCTAATGAAAGTAAGATAATGCCACAAAAGTAAGCCATTCGTAAATTGGTTTACTTTCTGAAAAGTAGTCCAGAAATCAGATAAGCGTCCGCCGTTGCAAGCACTCGACGCAGTAATGATTGGCTAATTGGAGTAAACTATGCCTGATGCGAAAGGTGCTCACGCAAGCGTTCGCACAACTCTAAAACTAGGACTCTTTCAGATGGGTGATATCTTACAATTCTTGAAACTCAACGGTGAGCAGCTCGATTCGGCAATTGCCGCTGCAACTGGAATCCCGCTTGCGAAGGTACGCCTCAGCGTATCTGAACTGTCGGCCAGGGGGGATGTGATCGTGTGCCGCTCGATTCGATACAAAGATGGCAAAGAGATCGATTCGCTGCTGTGCCGGATGTCGGGATATATTCCCCCTGCGGCCCCTGGCAGAAAATCAAAAGCACAGGCTTAGCATTGCCTGGCTAACTCACCCGCGTCATCCTGAGTGTGTACTTAACCGTGTATTTGATCCGGTAACTCAAGTCCCAATTGAGTTACCCACGCCGGACCGCCGCGATAATTTTTCCCAATCGTTCGCGCGACACCGCATCAGGACGCGGATAAGCAGCGGCGTCAATCAGCCAGCGCTCGGTGTCTGCAGGCGTTTTAGCGGTCTGCCGACCTTCCATTGCGTTTTTTAGCGCGCGTATTTTCAGGTGTTGCCTAGCAGCGAGAAAGTCGCTGGGACTGTCAATGCCGCATGTGACCTCCAGATTTAACAGGGCCTCGAGCAAGGCCGCGTCAGCGGTTTTGTCTGACGCCGCGTCGAGCGGGGAACTGGTCAGGCCGCTACTCGAACTATCCATCCCTTTAAAACGCGCGACCAACGGGGCTTTCCAGGCGTCGGGAAGATTAGCAATCGAGTTCCAGCGGGCCTCCATATCTGCTGTTTGCTCGGCGGTGACAGAGCAATCCGAATCGTGCGCCGCTTCGCGTTCGTGGCAAAGCGCCATCGCCGCGATGAGCGCATCGAAACGCGCTTGCAACGCGCGTTTCGCGACTTCCCCCAACTGATTGGTCGCCGCATCGCGTGCAAGACGATAGCGTGCATCCAGCTTGGCTTGCAGCGGCTTGGCGACATCGGCGCTGGCTCGCAAGGCGGCATCTGCATCGCCCAATGCGCGCTTTATATCCGACGCAGAACTGCTCGAACCGAACGCCGCCAGGCGATCGATAATCTCTTCGCGTGCCTTAAGCCCTGCGCTTAACTCTGCTTCATTCGCGACGCGCGAAGCATCCCGCGCAGTAAATATGGCGTCGGTCGCGGTCTTGAACGCAACCCAAAGCGTGTTCTCATCAAGTCGCGGCAGTGGCAGGGTTTTGGCAACAACTTGCCACTGAGTTTGCAGTTTTCGCACCTTGTCTACCACGTCACGAGCGGACGCATCGGATCCACCGAGATCATTCGCAGCCGTAATAAGTTGTTCGCGTCGTCGACGCGCCTCAGCATAGGCGTTATTAAGGGGCGCCTGCAACGCATGCACGGCCGCCGCGTAACGGATGGCGATCGCATTCTCCCCCTGTAGCGCGCTGCGTGGCACAGTGTGCTCTACGGGCCCGAGTTTTTGCCAGGCGATTCGCGCGTTCTCTAGCGTGTGGGCGATGGCGCGCCAGTCGGGATCGACGATCGAGGTGGGGGTCGCTCCCTCCCCTTCGACCGGGAAGAATTTAAGCCCTGCCTGGATCAGGTCAGCGATGATTTGATCGCGCGCGGCAAGATTTTCTATTCGGGCCAGTTTGAGTTTATCCAGATGCACCGCGACCGGTGCATAGGCGGTCTTCAACGCGCCGTCAAAGGCAAGCCAAACGGTCTGATTGGACGAACCACCAAGCTTATCTAATTCTTTCCAGCGTTCGCGCAGTTTATTGATCGCGTCGCTATGCACCTTGATGGAGATTTTGCCCGTGGCCAGTTGGGCCAATTCCTGTGCCGCGGCCGCGAGTTGTTCGCGACCCTGCTCACCGCTCCAGCGCTGCCAGTCTTGCAGCCGCACCTGCTCGAGCCGCAGGAAATCGATACGTTGTGCCAGCGCGGGATTTGCGGGGCCGCGCTTGAGCGCTTGGTCGATCGCCGTTAGCAGGCCTGCAAGCTCGGCAACGCGCCCCCCCGCATGCGCCGCTTCCGCCGTTTCGACAATGCGCTGTATCGTTTGCAAATGCAGTTGATCCTGTTCCGCGCGCCGCGCGCGCTCCTGTGATCTGTGAACTTCGTGTTCGCTTTTACGCGCATCGGCGCTCGCATTGCGCCAATTGGCGAAGCGTTGCGCAAGAACGCTTTGCAATTGATTCTTGTCCCCTTCAGAGAGTTCGGGGAATGCGCGCCACTGCTCAATCATTGCCTTTTCGCCGGCCGCATCGACAACGCCTGAAGCGGGCAGTGATTGCAGAAATTTAGCGCGCTGCACCACACTGGAGGCCAGCACCAACAACCGATTGGCAACGTTGGTTTGCTCGATACAGCGCGCATCATTAGTATCCGGGACGTTGTCGAGTAGTCCCAGCAAGCTCACGGCCAAGGTTTCCGCTTCAGTAGGCGGGGTGTCGCCTTGCGCTATACCGGGCAGAATTGTGCTTAATTTGTCCATGGCGCTATCTACTGCATTCAGCCAAATAGTGAGCGACCGTACTTGCTCGCCATGCGCGTGTACTTTGGCGCTGAGCTGCGTACTCAGCGTCGCAAATTCAACCGGCAATGCGGCCTCGAGAAATTTGCCATTAACTGCGGCCCATGCCCGATCCAAATCCACCAGACGATTCACGGGAACCTGCTCCTGATCGAGCAAAACGCGGGCAGTTGCGATTAAGGCGTTAGCTTCGCTGATGGCGACTCGCTTGCTGTCTACATCTTGCCAGCGCGATTTCGCGGCGCGATAGAGGCGCTTGTCCTTGTCGCGAAATTCACGCATGGCCTGCTTGAATGAGTTTTCTTGCGTCAGAGCTTGAAGCGCCGCGAGTTTCAAATCGGTGGTGGGCGCTTGATATGCCAATTGCAATAGGGTTGCATCGTCCGATCCTGCTGCGAGTATCCTCCCTTGCCAGGCCTGCATTTCGTCGGATGAAATGTCGGGTGAATTTTTCGCCTTGGTCTGACGTGGCGCTTCGCCCGCTGAGGGCGTTGGCGCTGGTTCCTGCTTGGGAGTCACATCTGTACTGCGCGTTTTGTTTATCTTGAACAAATTCTCGAACATTGTGCAAACACCATTACGAAGGCCAGCCTCTATTGTGACACCTTCCTATGATGAGTTACCCTTCCCTCGAGCGAGGGCGGGTGAAGCCTTCCCAGTAAGATACGGCGGCTTCTAGATGCAAACGGAAATTACGATTATTTTAGCCGTCAAGACCGCGATACCAAGTGCCGATAATATCGTTTTGTGATGGAACAAAGGAAATCGACTGAGTCGCCTTGCATAAGGGAGCGCAATTGCACGCCGTGGCAGCGGTGAGCTTGTGGGCGGAAAGCGCAATTACGGCGGACACCGGGGCCAGGCTTATTTCGCCCTGGTCCAAGCTCGCCAAATCAGACGGATTTTGCTGCACTTCACAAAGGCGCCGACTCAATTGAAGGGCTCGGCGATTGGCACGGCGTTGCAAAAAACTTTCTCAAGGAGACTAAAAATGCGATATCGCTTACTAGGCCGCACCGGCCTATATGTGTCAGAAATCTGCCTCGGCGCCATGACCTACGGCGGCAAGGGGCGCTGGGAAGTGGTTGGGAGGCTCGGCGTTGCCGAGGCGCAGGCGCAGATCAAAGCGGCGTTCGATGTCGGCGTTAAT
>JALYOK010000150.1 GCA_030856925.1 Pseudomonadota bacterium | reverse complement strand
GTCCAGGCTGGTGGAAAATCGTATCGGCTCGAATAGTGCGAAAGGCCGCGCGGGAAGGGCGGCAAGGTAATGGCGCGATCGGCGAGCTGCGGCGGCACCAGCAATGCGCCTGAGAATGGCGCACCGGTAAAAAATTTCGAACCGGTGATCAATACCATAAATCCGGCCTCGAGATATTTCAACAGCGCATCGCGGCCCAGCCGCATCTGCGCGGCATCGACCATTACGTGGACAGACTCTCCGTGGCGGGACTTTAGTTCTCGGACTTCTTCGAAGCTTGGCATATGAAGTCCGGTCTTGGAACTGTCGACCAAGTGAATCAGCACCGTGTTTCCCGCGGCGATATAGCTGTCGACGAACTCGCGTACGCTTGCATCGATCACTTCAATGGGTATAGCGGAGCCGAATGCGTCGCGGATGTCGAGCCGGGCGACTTCGACCATGACCGCGGACCAACCTTCAATCGGGGTGCCCCGTTGCACGCTCGGGCCGAACGGCGATGCCTGGTCGAAATGAAGTCCGGCGGCTGCCGAGGAGGTACCGCTACCCACTTCGTTGGGCGCGACCAGGATACTGGCCAATTTCTTGCTGCGATCGCCGAGGGAGAAATGCAATGCGTAGTATTCCGCATCCGTGCCGGACGAGGTCAACACGATCTCGGTCCCAGGTTGTGCGGCTAGGCCGAGAACTTCACCTAACTCGGCGCGCACACGCTGGGTTTCCATCGCGACACAGGCATCCAGGGCGCCGGCCGCAGCTTGAGCGAGCAACAATTGGCGCAACCGCTCGGCCTCCATGTAAGCGATGTCCGAAATAGAGGTCGCGGTGCACGAGACAAACGTGATGGCCCACGGCCGCGGCCTGGGGCTGCATCCGTATTGATTGAGCACCGTGTCGTCGCGCACGTCCATTCGCGTATCGCCTCCGAGAGTCAACAGGCGTTCGCACGGTGCGCAAAAAGGTAATACAGTGGCCGCGATTCCATAAGACTGCTCTAGCGAATTTTGGTCAACGGCCGTGGGGGAGGCATTATTTCCGAAACCTTGAAATAATAGTAACTTCCCGATATGCCTACCGATCAAATCGACGATCTCGGGTGAGGTTAAACCCGATTTAGAGGCGCTTAGCACGTCGCGCTGCAACGCTTTCAGCCAGTCGGGGAATTCCCTTTCTGCGGCGACTTTATCCGCCGTGATCGTTAGCTCATGGTAGGAGAGCGCCGTATGGCACGCGGCAATGGCGCAGTGTATGCGCGAACCGATGTCCAGCCGATCGCCGAGTGCGCGATACCACACGGCGATTTCCAGCGCATGCCGCAGATGGAAAGCGCCCACGGCCGGGATGGCGAACAGGTCCGGCGCGATGTCGATGTTGTTCTTGTCGGCGACTTGAAACGCGACGGGCAATCCATCGCGAACCCGTAGACACACGCCGCGCATCAACGGCTTGAATTCCGGCCAGCGCCGGAGGGCGCGAATCGCGTGAATCTCTTCTGTTCTGTCGAGACCGGCGATTTGGGGAGTGTCGCTGGCGAACGCAAGAAAAGTTTCAGCGATTTCTTTCGTTGTTTGGTTGCGGTCCATGTCAGATCGAATTGGGCTCTCTCACTCGATCAAAAGTGTTGCATCGATCTGCTGAAAATTTTATTCAATGGATAACATCGTTGGTCTGTCGATGTCGCGACGATTCTCGATTCGATTCGGAAGCTGGGCCGAAAGAACATTTCCTTGAGTAGTCGTTGGATACTTTGTTTACGCAGAAGCAATAAACGCTGCCGCTCAGACGCTGCAACAGTATTGCGGGTTCGTAGTGCCGGTGCAGCAGTTTTGAAACGACGCGGCCGAAATAGTAGATCGCTTTGTAATTGCGGGGCGAGGAGTAGTGAATCGCCTGATTGAGCCGGTGTATCAGGGGCAGCAATCGCAACTGCCACCAGGCAACCAGATTGTTCCGAACCAGATACTCGAAATACTCGCGTTTCAGTTCAGGGTTATAGGGGATCGGCGGTCTGGCAAATCCAACCGTGGTATTGAGTTTAGTCTGCCCGAATAAATCCCGCGGCACACCGCGCTCTTCGGCGATGCGGCGCGCGATCGCTTTATCGTAGCCGCCGCCAACGCGCCAGTGGTTCATCTCCGCCGAACAGGCAATGCGATAGATATCAGGACGGCTGCGGGCGCCGATAAAGGGAAACGGCAAGGATACGATGCCCGCCTGCAAACGCACTTCGCCCATGCCGTGCTGGGACAGGTCGCAGCGGATTAGCTCATCGTTGGTCCAATGGGTTCGATGGGGTTCGTAATACTCTTTGCCGCGCCAGATTTCTCCCAATGTGCCGTTGAGAAGCATCGCGGCGCCGGTAACGTGACCGTTGATTTCGAGCAAATTCACATCCGCGATATGGTAAGCGCCGGCAAAGTACAGTACCTCGTCCGGCAGTCCGGTTTTTTGATAGGCGAGGCGATCGATCGGAATGCAATCAAAACCCAATGCCTTGCCTATTTCCGATCCATCGTCGCTTTTCATATCGCGTTCTCGGCCGACGAACGCGAATTTGTCGCGGGCGGTTGTACAGGTGAACACCTTGTCGATGCCGTGTTTGGCTGCGATGGAATTGACCGCAGTTGTGTCATAGCCTGAAGACTGCGTAGAGAACACCTGCATCGCCACCCGTCGCGCGGGGTCGCGAATGTTTGCTACGAGTTTGGCGTAGGTTTGCTCCATGTACTCGACGTAGTCTCGAAATCCTTGAAATGGCGGTGGTCGGCGTTTATCCAGAAACTCGCACCCGATCGCGCTCACTTTCAGATTTCTATACAACAGCCGGTTGACGTGGCCGCAGATGGTTTTTATCCGACGATCGTAGTGGTTGATCCCTTTGGCGATGGAGTCGAAGACGCGATCGTAACCGTCGAAATTCGGATTGAGCGAATCGTTGCAGAACGCCAGCAGGAACGGCAAGGAATTAGACGCGACAACGGTGACGTCGATTTGCAAGTAGAACAAGCTGTCGAGCGTGTTGGAGGGGGGAACAAAGGTCACACTGTCGTCGCGAATCCGAGCACCGGTTCCGTTGACGCATTCGGACTCGTCGAGCGCGCCTTCCTGGAATGAGCCGTCCCAGCACCCCTCGACATAAAAATGTTGATGGGTTTCGACCGCGTGCCCGTGATAAACGCGCAAAGTTGCGCGCGAGATGTCCACGACCCCCAGCCAACTCAATTTCGGCAGCGCCTCGATTCGATGGTAAGTCACCAGCACGATTTTCCTTATTGAGACTTGCGTATAACCGACCCCGCGTTCCGGCGAGGTGTGTACCAGTCTAATCCACGAATTGATTTGTCGGAACACGATTCGTTTGCGGCCTAACGTCGCTCCGGCAACTAATGTACAAGTTTGATTATATTATCGATCTTTTGGAACTCAAGATGATGCCGATTCAACCAGACACGCCGTCCGACAATCAGCTTTCGAGCCAGAGCGACGCCGCTTCGCTGATCGTGTCCGTAGGGTGCATCGCCTACCCGTCGCTGGCGGACACTGCGTCTGGCAAATCCCCGTTCGCGTCTTACCGCAGCCGTTCACTAAGTCCGTTGGTTTAACTAGCTTTAATGTCTTGACGTATTCGTTATCGTCCGCCATACTCCGTCGTTATCCGTGTTTACGGGTAAGACCGGGGGTAAGACCGGGAATATGGAGGAGGCGTTATGGCGAGCATTAAAATACTGACTGCAAGGCAGGTGGATTCCCTTGAAACGGGGTTCCATTCCGATGGCGGTAACCTGTACTTAAGGGTCCGCGATACCGAGACACGCGCCTGGGTGTTCCGGTACAAGCA
>JALYOK010000135.1 GCA_030856925.1 Pseudomonadota bacterium | reverse complement strand
ATCACGCCCAGCGGCTCATGGGTAATCCATTCATGGGTGTCGCCGGAAGTCATGTGCGCTTCGTGTTTGACGGACTCGGCGACGCTGTCACAGAAAAAATCGATGCGCGGCAACAGGCCGTTCAACTCGCTGCGCGCTTGGCGGATGGGCTTGCCCATTTCCGAAGTCAGAGTCTTTGCCAATGGTTCCAAGCGATTGGCAACGAGCCCGCGAAATCGTTGCAGGCATGCGACCCGTTCCTTGATCGGCGTCGTGGCCCAGGATTTTTGCGCGCTGCGGGCGGCGGCATATTTGTCGGCGATACTGGCGGCGCTATCGTCGGATAGTTCTTTGATCACGGTGTTGCTCGCGGGGTTGAGAATTTTCAGCATAATTATCGTCTCTTCAAACGGGCGATTCGGCGCGTGCGGCGCTGAGGAATTCAGCGAGGATCGGCTTGGTATCAAGCAAGTCTTTACGTTCCGGATCTTGAAACTCGGGATGCCATTGCACGCCGAAAACATAGCCATCACCTTGCCAGCGTAGCGCCTCGGGAATTCGATCCGGCACGGACCAGGCTTCCACAACCAGATCCTTGCCGATGTCCTTGGGCGCTTGATGATGCACGGTATTGATCTTCGCTTTCGCGATGCCCGGATATAGCTTGGCGAGGCCGGAGTTCGGCACGAACTGCACTTCATGGAAGGCTTGATCGTACAACTCGCCGTCGCGATGATGCTGCGCGCCGGGCCGCTGGGTAGGTAGATCCTGAAACAGCGAGCCCCCCATGGCAACGTTAATCAATTGCACGCCGCGGCAAATGCCGAGCACCGGCTTGTTCTCTTTCATGAAAGCGCGCGTCAATTCGATTTCGTAATCGTCGCGAATCCTGTCGCCGCTCCATTCGGGCCTGATCGGCGTTTCGCCATAACTGGTCGGGCTCAAGTCGGAACCGCCTTGCAGCACGAGGCCATCGAGTTCGCGAGCGTAGTCGGCGAGCTGAACGGGGCCGTTTTGTTGCGGCGCGGGAATCATGAGGAGCATGGCCCCACTCGACATGACCCAGCGCGCGATGGATTGCTCCAGATACTGCAAGGTCTTGCCCCTGAAAATGTTACGGTTGTGATCGGGGTGAAAGAAGCAAGCGGACAGGCCTATCTTTAGCATACGTGAAGTTTCCAGCATCCTCAATTTACTAATCTGTCATCCTCGAACCAATCATGACTATGTCATCCTGAGCAACGCGAAGGATCTGCTTTTCGCCGTGGCGCATCCTCAAACCAATCATGACTAAGATCCTCCCAAGTGGGATTCGTGGATTCAATCAGCGCGATCTTTTTCGCCCTTAGCCAACCTTTGAGTTGCTTCTCCCGTTCGATCGCGGCCAGGACATCGCCGGTTTCGGCAAAGTATACGAGCCGATTGATGTTGTATTTCGCGGTAAAACTGGCAAGGCTCTTAGATTTATGTTCGAAGACGCGTCGCTCAAGATGGTTGGTAACGCCGATATATAGCCGACGTGATCGGCTGGCCATGATGTATACAAAATATTGCCTGCTATTCACGCTAACGTTCCCAATCCACCATGTCATCCTGAGCGAAGCGAAGGATCTTCTGTCAATCGGCGTCGGAAAGCAGATCCTTCGCATTGCTCAGGATGACAAGTACTCAAAACGCCGCGGAAAAAATACGAATGAAATCTTCTTTGGTACAAGGCCGCGGATTGGTCTGATGGCAAATGTCCGGCAGCGCGATGGCCACCAGACGATCTAAATGACTTTCATTGACGCCCATCGCGGCCAGCGTCGCAGGAATCCCGATCTCCGCTTTCAACTTCGTCAGCCAATCGATGAATGCATCGGCGCTCGATTCCTTGCTTGATTTTTCCACACCGACGGTCTGCGCCAGGACTTGAAACTTACCGAGGGCCGCGGATTTGTTGAAGCGCATGACATGATCGATCATGATGCCGTTCGCCAGACCATGATGCATATCGGCGACGGCGCCCAGTGCATGGGCGCAGGAATGGGTCGCGCCCAAGTCCTTTTGGAACGCGATGGCGCCCATCATCGACGCCATCATCATATCGCGGCGTGCTTGTAGATTCTTGCCATCGCGCACCGCGATCGGCAACGCCGTGGCGGCGATGCGTACGCCTTCCAACGCGATACCGTCGCAGATCGGATGATAAGCCGGCGAAAGGTAGGATTCGACATTGTGAGTCAGGGCATCCATGCCCGTCGCGGCGGTGACTTTCGGCGGCAGGTCCAGCGTGAGTTCCGGATCGGCGAAAACGGCTTTCGCAAGAATCTTCGCCGAGAAAATAACGCGCTTGATGTGGTTGGCGTCTTCGGAGATCACACTCGAGCGACCGACCTCGCTGCCCGTGCCCGAGGTCGTCGGCAACGCAATGAAGTAGGGTAGTTCTTTTTCGACGGGACGAACATTCGGGTGATCCCATGCATATTCGATGGCGTCACCGGGATGGGTCGCGAGCAAACCAACGACTTTCGCCACATCCAGCGCCGCGCCGCCGCCGAGACCGATGACGCAATCGGCATGATGGGCGCGATAGGCCGCCGCGCCCGCCATCACTTGGCTCGCGCCGGGATTGCCCTGAACGCCCGCAAACATGCCCACATCCAGGCCTTGCAAACTGGCCTTGAATCGCGCCAACAGCGGCAGCGGTTCGATGCCTTTGTCCGTCACGATCAATGGGCGCTGCAAACCAAGCGATGTCAAATGCTCCGTGACTTGTTTGCTCGCGCCGTCGCCGAAGTGGATTGGGGTCGGAAAACTAAACTTTGAAAGCGTCATGAAGATTTGTTCGTTGAAATCGACTGGGCGAATATCCAGCCAAACATTTCGATTGTAACGGCGTTAGGTTCCATATTGAAGTCAAATGTCCTGAGAGCGCCTGCTCTGAGAGGCAATGCCGGTGCGCCTCACAGGGTAGGTGCGGCTGAGATCAAGTACCCACGCGGTTTCTGGCGATGGGGCATTGTTCCCTA
>JALYOK010000131.1 GCA_030856925.1 Pseudomonadota bacterium | reverse complement strand
TGTGTCGAGCAAGCGTATCGCATGCACGGCGAGCGGCGTTTTTACATGGACCCAAAGCAGCATATCGTGCTCGACAAGTATCCCGGCGAGTGGGAGGCCATGCCGTCCTACATCGAAGAGCCGGAGGCGGCCGCGTGTAAATGGGTGTCGATCCGCGAGCGCAATCGCGAGAAGTACGATCTACCCACGGTGTTCTCGATCTTGATCTATACCCATCCCGAAACTGGTTTCCCGCTCGCAATTTGCGACGGTAGTTACCATACCGTGATGCGTACAGGTTCCGCGGCGGCGGTCTCCGCCAAATGGTTGGCGCGCAAAGACTCGAAGAAACTCGCCATTGTCGGCGCCGGCCATATGGCGGAGGGAGTGTTGGCGACCTGCAATGAAGTGTTTCCCTGGGAGGAGGTCCGGGTTTGGAGCCGATCGCAGAATACCTTGGATGGTTTCGTGCGCGCACAGCAGCCGAAGTATGGCACTTTCGAGATCCGGGCATCGACCAATCTGGAAGATGTCGTGCGCGGCGCCGATGTCGTGGTGACCGTCACTCCGGCGCGCGGGCCGATCGTCAAGGATGACTGGATTAGCCCGGGTACCCACATCTCAGCGTTGGGCGCCGACAAGGGCGGCGATCAGGAACTCGACCCGAAGATTTTGCAGCGGGCTCGAATCTTCGTCGACGACATTCGCCAATGCCGCACCGACGGCGAGATCAATGTGCCGCTGTCACAGGGAAT
The DNA here is from genome assembly GCA_030856925.1 of Pseudomonadota bacterium. Taxonomy (GTDB): domain Bacteria; phylum Pseudomonadota; class Gammaproteobacteria; order Burkholderiales; family JALYOK01; genus JALYOK01. The sequence continues at coordinate 3,039 of JALYOK010000131.1, read as the reverse complement.
TATCAAAGAGGCAGACATCATCGGTGAAATCGGCGCGGTGATTACGGGGAAGAAGGCGGGGCGTACCTCGGACAATGACATTACGATTTTTGACTCCACCGGCATCGCGTTGCAGGACTCGGCGACCATTCCGCTGGAGTACCAGCGGGCGGTGGCGGCTGGTGTCGGAATAGAAAAGAAGATGATCTCAACCTAATCCGGCGACTCGGGCACGAGTTATCCGGTGGGGCGAATTGATTGCAATCGGTAGAACTGTTTTTCAACAAAGGAGATGGTTATGGCTAAAAAAGAGATACTGAAGTTTTCTGCCGTTACGGACACTGCGAAGCGGACCACGGGACGACGCAGGTTTCTCAAGGCCGCCGGCGCCGTGGCCGGCGTGGCGGCAGGTTCGCGCTTGATCGACGGTTTTCCGTTGATTTGGGCGCAAACCATGAAGGAGGTGAAGCTGGTGCAGGTAGGCGGTTCCTACTCCGCGATCAAGGAGATCGCAGATCAAGCGACCAAAGACCTCGGTTTCAAAGTCGAAATGCAGACCGCGCCGCATGACGCGCTGCTTAACCGATTGGTGACGCAACCCCAGTCCATCGACATCGCCGACATCGAGTATTTCTTCCAGATTCATCTGTTGCCGCGTGGCACCTTGCAGCCCATCGATATCGAGAAAAAATTCAAGCGCTGGGACAAGGTCGTGCCAATTTTTACTAAGGGGGAGTACCCCGACGGTAAAAAAGTTTCGACCCAGGGTTGCCTCCCGTTCGAGGTGCAGTATGTCGAGAAGCCGGGGGACAAAAAGTTCGCGACCAAGCCGACCAAATGGGCCACCGGCGTCCCGACCGTCTACAACGCGGACACCTTGGGCATACGGCCTGATCTGGTAAAACGCAAAATCGAAAGCTGGTCCGAGCTTTTGAATCCCGAGTGGAAGGGCAAAACTTCGATCGTGTCGGTGCCGAGCATCGGCATCATGGATGCGGCCATGGCTATCGAAGCGCGCGGTGACATCAAATACAAAGACAAAGGCAACATGACCAAGCAAGAGATCGATAAGACGATGGAAATCTTGACGGCGGCGAAGAAGGCCGGCCAGTTTCGCGCGTTCTGGGGCACCTTTGACGAGTCGGTCAACCTCATGGCCGCGGGCGAAACCATAGTGCAGTCGATGTGGTCGCCGGCGGTCACGGCAGTGCGCTCGCGTGGAATCTCGTGCTTCTACGCGCCGCTCAAGGAAGGCTATCGCGCGTGGGCCAGTTGCATCGCGCCCATGGCGCACCTCAAGGGTCCCAAGCTCGACGCCGCTTATGCCTACCTCGATTGGTACATGTCGGGCTGGCAGGGCGGGTTCATCGCCAAGCAGGGCTACTACAGTTCCATTCCCGAGACTGCGAAGAAGTTCATGACGGCGGACGAATATGGTTTCTGGTACGAAGGCAAGGCGGCCCTGGGGGACATCAAGGATCCGTACGGTAACTTGATGGAGAAGGCCGGATCGACCCGCGACGGCGGCGCCTTCTGGGATCGCATGGGCAAAGTCGCCTGTTGGAACACGCTCATGGACGAGAACCGCTACATGGTCAAGAAGTGGAACGAGTTCCTCGCATCGTAGAGGCAATAGCGCCGCGGCACGATTTATCCCTCTCCGGGTTGGCCAGGGAGGGGAATGACTTACTGCCCGTTCTATGTCCGTTGGCGCTAGACCACAAGGGCGCTGAAATGTGAAGTTCTCTCCGACGTTGACGGCCTACGTTCAGGTGGCGCCGCTGTTGCTGGTGCTGCTATTGTTCTTCGGTGTGCCGCTGCTCATGGTTATAGCCGTGAGCTTTTTTCAGTTCGACGGCATCAACAGCGTACCGGGATTTAAACTCGACAATTATGCCGAGTTGTTCAGTTCCCAGATTACGTTGACGCTATACCTAAAGACTGTGTACTACGCTTTGGTGGTATGGGCGATCACGCTGGCTATAGGCTTCACGGTCGCTTATTTTCTGGCGTTTCACATTCGCAGCCTCATTTGGCAGATGGCGTTGTTTCTGCTCTGCACCGTGCCGTTTTGGACATCGAACATTATTCGTATGATTTCCTGGATTCCCTTCCTCGGACGCAACGGACTCTTCAATCAGGCGCTGATGGGCGCCGGCATCACCAAAGAGCCGCTCGAATTTCTGCTATTTTCCGATTTTGCCGTCATCATCTGTTATGTGCACCTGTTCACGTTGTTCATGATCGTACCCATCTTCAACTCCATGGCCCGCATCGACCGTTCGCTGATCGAAGCGGCGCGCGACGGCGGCAGCAGCGCGTTGCGTATCATCTGGGAGATCGTCGTGCCGCTGTCCAAGACCGGCATCGCGCTCGGATCGATATTCGTCATCGCGATGGTGATGGGAGATTTCTTCGTCGTGAAGGTCATGAGCGGCGGGCACAGCGCGTCGGTGGCGCTCGCCATGTCCAATGAGATCTCGCTGCTGCAGTATCCGCCCGCCGCGGCCAGCGCCGTAGTGTTACTTGTCATCGTGTCGCTGATGGTCGCGGCGATTCTGCACATCGTCGATGTGCGCAAAGAAATCGCGGGGTAGGTCGATGGCCGGCGCGCACCAACAGACGTACGGCAAACGACCTTGGAGTTTTTACGGCTTGGCGGCTTTTTTTACGCTGTTCGTGGCGTTTCTTTACGGACCGATGTCAGCCATCTACATACTGTCTTTTCAAGGCCCCACGGGCGGACTCACTTTCCCCATGCGCGGCGCGTCGCTGCACTGGTTCGATGCGCTGTTCAGCCAGCAACGCACCGGCGATTTCGCCGGCGCCTTTACGCGCTCAATCTGGCTCGCCGTCATGGTTCTGCTGCTGACCGTAGTGATTTCCGTGCTCGCGGGCCTGGCGTTCCGGCGTCGCTTTTTCGGCGCCACCTTCGTGTTCTATCTTGCCGTGGCGAGCTTGATCATGCCCGGGCTGCTGGTGAGTCTGGGCATCGGGCTCACATTTCAGACCATGGACATACAGACAAAATGGTATGCCTCGGCGTTGGGTGCCCAACTC
>JALYOK010000124.1 GCA_030856925.1 Pseudomonadota bacterium | reverse complement strand
ATTCAAGGGAGGAACGTTTTTCTGCTTTGGTGAGGTTGATGACGGAGTTCTCACTGTGAGGTTCACCTTTCGTGCCCGAGTTATCCGTATCTTTGGCGCAGGTTACTGGCGAAAAGGAAAGATGATTTATGAGCGCGAAAATAAAATACACCGCTGAAGAAATCGGCGAACCCAAGGTTGTCGCCGACTTCTTGCCGCCACCGAGCGAGCTGGCATTTCGCGAAGAAGGCGTGAAAGTGACGCTTGCACTCAGCAAGAAAAGCGTCGACTTCTTCAAGGCCGAGGCAAACAAACACCACACGCAGTACCAGCGCATGATCCGTCGGCTATTGGACAGCTACGTTGAAACTCAAGCGCTATCGTCGCGTTCAAGCGTACACGCCAAAAAGCGGCGTGCCGCTTGATTTGAACCGTTGGGCGTGACCAAGAGGGGACATCGGAGCAAGATGAAGGCACACACGGTGTGTAGTGCACATGGCGTATATTGCCGTCGATCGAGTCAGCACGGGGGAAATAATACGCGGTCTGTCCCCTGCGCCAGCCCAACCTGCACGGTCTCGTTTTTTGCTTGCCGATGCTAGCAATATTTGCTAGCATCGTTCTCGTGAATGCAAAGCACCCAAAGACGCTTCAAGCCATCTTCGCCCGGCCGACTTCACCGTCAGTTGCCCTCTCTCACATTGAAGCATTGATTGTTGCCCTGGGCGGCTCGATTAGGGAGCGCGAAGGTTCACGGGTCACGATAATGCTGCATGGTGAGCGGTGGCACTGTCACCGCCCTCACCCAGGGAAAGAGGCTAAGCGTTATCAGGTCGAAGAGGCTCGTGAGTTACTGGAACGTGTAGGGATCAAACCATGAACACCATGACTATCAAAGGGTACACCGCAAGAATCGAGTTTGACGAGCGGGATAGCATATTTGTCGGTCGCGTGCTTGGGCTGCACGCGTTGATCAGCTTTCACGGTGAAACCGTGGCCGAGTTGCGTTCTGCATTCGAGACCGCGATCGAAGGGTTCTTGCAAGACTGCAAGGAACAAGGCGTTCGCCCTGAGAAACCCGCGTCTGGCAAGCTCATGCTGCGAGTGTCCCCTGAAGTGCACGGCGCAGCTTTGGTCGCGGCGCAAGCAGCGGGCAAGAGCCTCAATCAATGGGCTACTGAGGTACTCGAAGAGGCCGCTCATGGTTGAGCGTACGAGCATTTCGCGAAGAAGGCGTGAAAGTCACACTTGTTCTCAGCAAGAAAAGCGTCGACTTCTTCAAGGCTGAAGCAAGCAAACACCACACGCATATCAACGCATGATCCGTCGGCTATTGGATAGTTACGTAGACACGCAAGCGGTAGCAGCGCGTTCCAGCGTACACGCCGGAAAGCGGCGCCCGCATGATTAAAGTTGTTAGACGTCAGGGGCTAAGAGTTGCCGTTGTTCACAGAGGCGAGGGCATTAGTGGAATTGATTCGCTTCTGGTTGGGCAAATGCGACCGAACAGACTCTGTGAATCAGTCACAACATTTTTGCGAATTCACGCAATGCCGAGCTTACCTTCCAAACCCACAATCGTAACTATTAAAATACCAGCCGAAGGCGAGCCCGCGAACGGAACAACGGATGGCTCAGTAGTTTCCAATATAAGAATGAGCCTGAGCGGGGCGGTTTTAGCGTCTGGTTTAGGCGGCCGTTTTCGATCGGTTGAAAATGGTTTTAAAGAGTGTCTTGCGTGCGTTGTTCAGTCGCTGCGCGGCCTTATTATCGCTCATTGCCGAGGCTTGCGTATCGAGGTGTTTGAAGGTGACGTCGACGCTGGGTCCTCGCCTTCGGGGACGACGGTTATCTGTTTCTCGGCTACGAGCCCATTTCATCAAATCCGTTGATAGCGACCATCAAACGCCGTTATCGCGCGCCCATCGGTTCGCCGGTACAATCTGTTTTTGCCCAGAAAACCAACGATCCGTCATGCCGCAATTTCGTATCGCGCCGAGCATTCTGTCAGCTAATTTCGCCAAGCTCGGTGAGGAAGTCACCTCCGTCCTCGACGCCGGCGCCGACATCGTTCACTTCGACGTGATGGATAATCATTACGTGCCGAACCTCACCATCGGTCCGCTGGTGTGCGAGGCGATCCGGCCGCTGACAAAAGCGCCGATCGACGTGCATCTGATGGTGAAACCTGTCGACCGTATCGTGCCGGATTTCGCCAAGGCCGGCGCAACCATCATCAGCTTCCATCCTGAAGGCTCCGATCATATCGATCGCACCATTCAACTGATCAAGGACAACGGGTGTATGGCGGGCCTGGTGTTCAATCCGGCGACGCCGTTGCATTACCTCGATCACGTGCTCGATAAACTCGATCTGATATTGATCATGTCGGTGAACCCGGGCTTCGGCGGTCAGAGTTTCATTCGCGAGGCGCTCAACAAATTGCGCGCGGTGAGAAAGCGTATCGATGGCAGCGGTCGCGACATTTGGCTGGAAGTCGACGGCGGCGTGAAGACCGAGAACATCCGCGAAATTGCCGAGGCGGGCGCCGATACGTTCGTTGCCGGTTCGGCGATTTTCGGCACGGGCGATTATCGCGCCACCATCGCCGCCATGCGCGAGGAGTTGGCAAAGGCCGCTTTGTGAAGCCGATCTTCCCAATTGCGGTTAGGGCCGTCGCCTACGATCTTGATGGAACGTTGGTCGATAGCGTCGGTGATCTCGCCTATGCGAGCAATCTCATGCGCGACGAATTGGGCTTGCCGCCGTTGCCGGAAGCCGAAATCAAGAGTTACATCGGCAAAGGCATCCCCAATCTGGTGCGGCGCGCGCTGCAAAAAGACCGTGAAGGCGAGCCGATCGCCGATGATTATTTTCGGAACGCGCTGCACCTATACGATCAGCATTACGAGCGCGTCATGTGCCGCACCACGCGGCCCTATCCGAGCGCGATAACCGGGCTGGAAGCCGCGCTGGATAAGGATCTCAGGCTCGCTTGCATCACCAACAAAGCCGCGCGCTTTACCGGGCGGATGATGGATGAATTGGGCCTGGCGAAATATTTCGAACTCACTTTGTTCGGCGATTCCTTGCCGAAAAAAAAACCGCACCCCGAACCGCTTTTGTACGCCGCCAAACACTTCGGTATAGATCCGAGCGAATTGCTGATGATAGGCGATTCGGAGAATGACGCGGAGGCTGCGCACAACGCCGGCAGCCCGATCTTCGTCGTGGCCTACGGCTATTTTCAAGGTAATGATCTCGCCGAACTCAAGGCGACGGCCATCGTCGCAGACCTTGTCGAAGCGGCGAATTTAATCGAGAATAGCGCTTGCGCAAAACGCACGACCAATTTATGACGCACTTGTTCGACGACACGAAACATAACTGGCGATGGCCGCGCTGATCGGCGCCCGTCGTCTGTTTTTCTTCGTTCGTTGAATTTGGAGCCGTCATGACTGAGCAAGAATTTCTGGGTCTCGCCGCCCAAGGCTACAACTTAATTCCCGTTACCACTGAAGCGCTTTCCGATTTGGATACGCCGTTATCGGTCTATCTCAAACTCGGGCGCGAGCCTTATTCCTACTTTCTCGAATCCGTGGTCGGCGGCGAACGCTTCGGCCGCTATTCCTTCATCGGCCTGCCGGCGGCGCGGCGCATCTGGGTGTTCGGCAACCAGGTCACGGTGGAAAGCAGCGGTGTTGCGCTCGAGACATCGGATGCGGCCGATCCGCTCGCTTTCATCAATGATTATTTGAAGCGCTTCAACGTCGCGCAGGTTCCCGGGTTACCGCGC
>JALYOK010000121.1 GCA_030856925.1 Pseudomonadota bacterium | reverse complement strand
GTCTGGACTTCAGCAACTCGGTTTTAGCCGCCTGCGCCGCTTTTTTCTGTTGCTCGTCATGATAAAAGATCGCGCTGCGATATTGCGACCCATGGTCGCAGAATTGCTGATCCTTCACTGTGGGATCGATATTGCGCCAAAACACTTCGAGCAGCTTTGAGTAGGAAATTTTGGCCGGATCGTAGATGACTTGCACCACTTCCGCATGGCCGGTGCCACCATCCGACACTTCTGGATAGGTGGGATTGAGTTTAGTGCCGCCGGTATATCCCGAGGTAGTTGATATGACGCCATCCAGCTTATCGAACGGCGGTTCCATACACCAAAAACACCCACCGGCAAACGTCGCTTTCGCGGACGAATTTGCAGCAAAAGTTTGGCTGAGGGTTAGCCCAGCGATGAGGGCAACAGCCGCAAATCTGATAGGGGAAAACATGATGCTGCCTCGATATTTAGAAGGTCTATAAGAATCGTTAGTCTACCCATAAGCTATAAACTTACCGGTTGCGACCGTTTTCGCAGCATCGCGATTGCACGCTGTTGTGCCCCTCACTTCTCTACCGCCGAATCGGCTACACTCAGAAAAACTAACCGGGAAGAAGTTCATAGAAGACGCCAACGTGTCATCCACCATCCAAACCCAAACGCTGCCCTTCATTTTCACTGGCAAAGGTTCGGAATATTTCAGCATCTGGATCGTCAATCTGGCGCTGACCATAGTCACGCTCGGCATCTACTCGGCTTGGGCCAAAGTGCGCAAGTTGCAGTATCTGTATCGCAACACGTCGCTGGCCGGTTCCAGTTTCGATTATCACGGCAATCCGATTGCGATTCTAAAGGGCCGCGGCATCGCCCTCGCCGCTCTTATTGCCGTTCAGCTTGGTTTGCAATTCGCTCCGCTCGTCGGCGTCGCGCTCATATTATTGTTTATCGGGATTATGCCGTGGATGATAAAGCGCTCGCTGCAATTTAAACTGATCAACAGTAGTTATCGTGGACTGCGTTTTAGTTTTCATGGATCTACCGGCGGCGCGTATCGAGTGTTTCTCTGGTTAACCTTCATAGCGATGTTCATAGGTTTCTTATGGCCCTATACCCATCATCAAATCAAGAGCTACCAGCAAAACAACAGCCGCTACGGCCAGACGGATTTCAGTTTTTCCGGCACGGCGGGGCAATTCTACAGGATTTATGTCATCGCCAGCTTAATGGGATTGGCGGCATTGATCGTGTTTTTCGCTCTGGTAGGCGGCGCAATCATGCAGGTGGTTGCCGGTGGCGCAGGCGCGCCACAAGGACCACTCGCCAGCATCCTGGGCATTGTGATATTGCTTGTTTTCTTTGCGGTCTACCAGGCCATCGTTGGTCCGTATATCCAATCACGTTTGCAAAACGTAGTTTGGAATAACACCAAGCTCGGTCCCCATGGGTTTGTCAGCGACGTCTCGGCGCGTAAATTGTTCGCGATTATGTTTACTAATTTCATTCTGATTATCCTTACATTGGGGCTTTTCAAACCCTTCGCCGTCATCCGGTTGCTGCGTTATCGTTTGGAAACCATGGGCTTTGTGTCCGAGGGCTCGCCGGAGGCATTTCTGGCTGGTCAAGCCCAACAACAGAGCGCCACCGGGGAGGAAACCGCAGAAATGTTCGATGTGGATATTTCGTTTTAGCTTCAATTGCGATGACGTCGATCGCATCAGAGCTGTCTTTCCGGCGAACGCGGGAATCCATTTTGAGGTTCGAGCAAATGGATCGCCGCCCCGATCAGGTCGAAGATAGGCGTGGCACGGGGACGAAAGTTCTGAGGGGCTCATATAATCCAAGCCAGCTTCTTCGACGGTAAAAGCGCGATACGCCACGCGGTTACCTTGACAGCTCAGGGCGATCGCGCCCACGTCGAAGGCGATGGCATCGCCCGTGACGAACCCCTCTCGAGCTTGAGAATTTCGGAAGCCATGGGCAGCGCACCGCGCTTGATTACGTTTCCCGATGGCGCCATCTGCGAGATCATCGACCACGCCGCGTTGAACGAGCTGCTGGCGCAGACCGGCTATCGCGAAAAGACCATCGTGCGCTGGCAGCAAAGCGGCGCTTGGGTGTTGACGATGTTGGCGTTCAGCTTGGCGATGATTTGGGTCGGCTACCGCTACGGACTGCCCGCTTTCGCCGATGTCGTCGCCCGACACTTACCGGAAAAATCCATCGCACGTCTGGGCGAACACGTGCTGCAGGCGCTGGATCAATCAGTGTTCAAACCGAGCCAGTTGCCCATCGAACGCCAGAAGCAGATCCGAGCCGACTTCGAAAGGCTCATACCGACCGCCGGAAAAAAAGTCGGCCATGCGTTTCACTTTCGCAACAGCCCGCGAATCGGCGCCAATGCATTCGCCTTGCCCTCCGGCGACATCGTTATAACCGACGAACTCGTTGCATTGGCCAAAGACGATAAAGAAATTCTTGGCGTTCTCGCCCATGAACTGGGCCATTTGGAGAAACGCCACAGCCTGCGGCAGTTATTGCAAAGTACCGTGGTTGGGTTGGTGATCAGTTGGTACGTCGGCGACATCAGCAGCATTCTGGCCAGCGCGCCGGCGGCGGTGCTGGAAGCCCGCTATTCCCGAGACTTTGAACGCGAGGCCGATGCCTACGGCGCGGCGCTACTCAAACATAACCACATCTCGCCCAGCTATCTCGCCACTATGTTGGAGCGGCTGGAAAAATCCCACGGGGGAGAGTCCGCTGCCCAAGATAACGCAGGCAACGATTATTTTTCAACCCACCCCGACATACGGGAGCGAATACGCGTTTTGCGCGAACAATAGATTTTCATTGGGCTGGAAAGCGAGCGGATTTCGCCGCTTTTCTCGCGTAGGGTCGGTGCGATATGTCCGGAACGGAACGCGATTTTAAGTGCGTTTAAGCCGGCTCAAAAACTTTTGGCGGAACTTCGCGACCTTGGGCGCGATGATTATTTGGCAATAGCCCTGTTCCGGATTATTGACGTAATACTCCTGGTGATAGCTTTCCGCGGGGTAAAAAATCTGGGCCGCCGTCACTTCGGTGACGATGGGCCGATCCCAAATTTTCGCCTGATTGAATTCCGCGATGGTGTCTGTGGCTACCCGCTGTTGCTCTTCCGAGTGATAAAACACCGCCGAGCGATACTGCGTGCCGACATCGTTGCCTTGGCGATTGAGGGTGGTGGGATCGTGGATGGTAAAGAACACGTCGAGTATCTGGCGATAAGAAACGATGCTCGGATCGAACGTTACTTGAATCACTTCGGCATGGCCCGTGTTGCCGGAACACACTTCACGATAGGTGGGATTTTTGTTCTTGCCGCCCATGTATCCGGACACCACATCGGTGACCCCGATCAGTTCGTCGTATATCACTTCGATACACCAAAAACATCCGCCCGCGAGTGTGGCGACTTCACTTTTAGTTGCGTTAGCCTGTATCATCGTCGCCTTATTTAGTAAAGGAATGAATCGATGAAACGCAGTTTACAGCAGGTTAAGGCGCTGACTTTCGACGTCTTCGGCACCGTTGTCGATTGGCGCGGCAGCATTATTCGCGAGATGCGGGTTCTGGCCGACAAAAAAGACTGGAGTATCGATCCCGCCGAATTCGCCGACGCTTGGCGCGATGGCTATGCGCCGGCGATGGATCAGGTGCGGCGCGGCGAATTGCCCTGGCTGACTATCGATGTTTTGCATCGCATGATTCTGGACGATTTGCTGAAACAATTCGGCATCACCGGACTACGCGACGTCGAGATCGCGGATCTCAATCGCGTTTGGCATCGGCTCAAGCCGTGGCCCGATTCCGTACGGGGGCTTAAGCGCCTGAAAACCAAATACATCATCGCGACGCTTTCCAATGGCAACCTGTCGCTCCTGATGCATATGGCCAAATTCAGCGGCCTCCCGTGGGATGTAATTTTGTCCGCGGAACTCGCAAAACACTATAAGCCCGATCCCGAGTCCTATCTCACGGCAGCGCAGTTACTCGATCTCAGGCCGGAGCAGGTGATGATGGTCGCCGCCCATAAGAGCGATTTGGACCACGCCGCCCGCACCGGTATGCAAACGGCATTCGTCACTCGGCCCAAGGAATTCAATCCCGACAAGAAAACGGATCTCAAATACGAACGGCGGTTCGACATCAACGCCAGCGACTTTGTCGACCTGGCGGAGCAACTGGACGCGTGACCAAACAGGTTTCGATAAACCTTATTGGCGCGAGACCCAAAAAATGCATACACCCCTTCGACAGGCTCAGGGCGAACGAGCTTAATTAAACAGCATTCCAACCAAACCCCTCGAGATAATGCGACGCGGTGATGTTCGTTTGTTGCGTTGAGAGTAAGTAGCTAAGCCAAAAGCCGCATGGGTCCTGGGCCTTGAGATATGCCATGCCAGGAGAGAAGCTGGGTGGCCTTGTTGGCGAAGGCATACCGAGAATCACACCCGCATCATCGAGAATATTTCGCACGAATCCAATGCGGGCCCCTCATATCCTACCTGACCAAGTGGGGATTTGATTCGGAAATCCCCGTATTATTCAATCATGGTCAGTTTCGCGTCGACCGCTGTTGCAAG
>JALYOK010000092.1 GCA_030856925.1 Pseudomonadota bacterium | reverse complement strand
TTCATACTGAGTTGTCAACTGTTAGAAATTTCGACATCCAGTTGCCGCCAAGCGGATGCTAAGCGCGTCTTTAACGCAGCTGCGAGCCTATGTCGTGGGTGACGCTAATTAGGGTAAAATAACGATTAAATCTTTTTCTTGGTAAGGAATCGCTATGAACGTACAAGACCTGATTCGCCAGCAAGTTACAAGCCATCCCGTTGTGTTGTTCATGAAGGGCACGCCGGATTTTCCGCAATGCGGTTTTTCCGCCAACGCGGTGCGCATTCTCAACACTTGTGGCGTGAGTAATATCTTCAGCGTCAACATATTGGAAGACCCTGAAATTCGGCAGGGCATTAAAGAATTTTCGAGCTGGCCGACCATCCCGCAGCTTTACATTAACGGCGAATTCATCGGCGGTTCCGATATCCTGACCGAAATGTTTCAAAACGGTGAATTGAAGCAGGCGCTGGATGCGGCGAACGTGACGGCATAGTAAAAATATCTTCGCTGTCAGTCGGCAAGAAAAATTAACGCTCGTTGTCTATTGGATGTCAGTTACGATATTCGCGATCGGCGGATTTTTTGCCTTCGCTGCGCCGGGATTGTTTAAGTAAGGTCACGCCCGGAGCCGCATGGATACTGCAGTCCAGAGCCTGCCTTGCCAAGAGGCAAGCTGGATGTCGCTCGTGGCGGTATGAACGTAGGGTACACTCATACACCTACGACATCCATGGTGCATGAAGGCGCCCTACGGATTTCTGTTGATCTATTTCATCGCAGCAAGCACCCCAGCCGCAATGCGTCGCGGTCGAGCGCCGATGCCATATACGTTCGTATTAGGTTCGCGCGGATCAATCTCGACGATTTTTGCGCCTTGAAGAACCTCGACGCCCGTGTGAGTCAAACCGCGTAACCGGCCGGAGAGGGGCGCCAGTATTGCCGTTCCCGCCAGCGTCGCGATTGCTTGTCCGGAATGCACATATTCGCCGATGGCGCATTGGGTTTCGAACACACCCGCCTCTGGCGCATAAACGAAACGCTCGCGTCCGCGGCCGCCCAGGCGTTGAGGCTCGCCGCGCAACGGTAATGACGCGCCCTGCGTGATGACCTGCCCCGGCGCTTCCCAACTGGTTTCGATGACGATGTCCGTCATGTCGCCTGCGACGAAGTTCGGGCCGAGGCCGATGGTGAGCGATGCCGCGCCGCGCAGCGTTTCCGGCATCACGCGTTTTCTCATGCGCGCGTCGATGAGCACGTCGGGATGAACAGCGTCGACGACTTCGCGCCAATCGTTCGGCAAAGCGGGAATTGCGCGGCCGCAAGCGAGCATGGATTGCAGATGACCGCCAAGCGAGGAACGTTTCGCGATGACGTGTTCCAACTCCGCTTTGCCATCGAAAAACGCATCGGTGAACCCCATCCCGCGGCGGGTGTAAGCGGGCGCGGGGTCGTCTTGCAGAATCACTTTTTGATGCTCGGCGAATAAGGCGTGGGCAACGGCGGAGCCGACATCGCCGGAGCCGCGAACTAAGACTAGCGCCATCGAATTCTCCCCATGTCATCCCGAGCAACGCCAAAGACCATCATGTCATCCTGAGCAACGCGAAGGATCTGCTTTTGATCTTTCCGACGCCGCATACAAGTAGATCCTTCGCAGAGTTTACCCTCGAGCGCAGCGAAGGGCTCAGGATGACGGTTGGTGTTTAACCGGCCTCTGCCACAACCCGCGCCACGCCTAGTTTCTGGGCATAACGGTCCTCCATTTCGCGGCGGAATTGGATCGCAGCCGAAGCGCCGTCGAATGCTACATCGGCCCATGTCAATGGCCGGCCAATAGCCACGGGCCGCACCAGCTTTAGATGGTGGGCAAGGCCGATCGGCAGTCCTCCCAAGCGCAGCGAATCCGCTGCGGGCATCAGCTTGCCCCATACGGTGAATCCACCTTCGCCATCCAACATTTCGCCAGACTTTAAATCGCGCTTGGCTGTAGCGACCACATCACCGATGAAGTCCTGCGCTTGGCCGGTCGGTTCTTTACGAATCGCGGCGTGGGCTACGCTCAAGCCCAGCTCCAACCCGATCAAATGGAAAGGTTTGTACATCGACGAATATTCGCCGGAATCGTCGGTGACCAAGCCGTATTCCTTGAAACAGCGGCGCACGTAGTCGCTGCCCGCCCCAAAGGTGACGTACACGCCCCAGCGCAGGTCGCGCTCGATCTTACTGCCGTCGCGATTCACGCTGGAGATAACTTCGACTTGGCCGGCGTGATGCAACTGGCCGCCCACCGATTGGGGCTTCAGAATATGCGCCAATTCATCGACGCTGCAAGCGGGGAAATGAAGTCCGTCAGGCGCAGGTATTAGGCCGGTCGCATTCGCCACGGCGGCCATCTCGATGCCGGACTTTGTGCCGTCCAAAAAAGAATTGAACATCTGCGCATTCATGCCGCCCTTCGCCGCGTCTTCGGGCGACAATCCGTAGTGCTGCCACACCGTGTCCGGCGTCGAGGCGTGATAGCCCGGCAAATATTTTGTGCCCTTGCCGGCGGCGACGACGTCGAAACCCGCACCGCGCGCCCATTCCACTTGTTCGCAAATCAATGCCGGCTGATCACCGTAGGCGAGCGAATAAACGATGCCCGCCGCGCGCGCTCGCTCCGCCAGCAGCGGGCCGGCGAGCGCGTCCGCCTCGACATTCACCATCACCATGTGCTTGCCGTATTTGCAGCACTCCAGCACCTGATGAATGCCGAGCGCCGGACTGCCGGTGGCGTCGATCACCACTTCAATTTCGTCGGCGGCAATGAGTGCATCGGCGGCGTCGAGCAAATAGGTCGTGCCTTTGGATTTGGCTTCTGCGAATGATTTCGCCGTCAAGCGGTCTGCACTCCAACCGGTTCGCAGTAGCGCTTCTTTGGATCGCGCGGGCGAGAGGTCCGCTACGGCAACCAGGTGGATGCCGACGGTGCGCCGCGCCTGCGACAAATACATAGAACCGAATTTACCCGCGCCGATGAGACCAACGCGTATGGGATTGCCTGCAGCAGCACGGCCTTCGAGGGAACGGAGTAGGTACATGGCTTAGCTCACGAACGGAATTCTCGAATTATAAGCGTTCCGGCATTCCGCCAACATTGATCTACTGTGGTTTGATAATGGTTCGTTTCTGACGAACCACGATCTTCGGCGCGGGCTTCTGCTCGGGCCGGGCGGCAATCGGCGCCTCGCTCCCCGGGGTTTCCAGGGGCGCCGAGAAAGACATGCCGCTTTTCTGTCGCGGCTTGGAGGTTTGCGGCGCCACGATAGCAATCATTTGTTTATATAACACAACGGCTTGCTCCGCCTTCAGCATGATGGTATGAACGTCGAATGACGTAATGATGCCGTCAAAACGTGTTCCGTTGGTGAGCAGAATGGTCAGCCGCTGCCGTCGTTTGCGTAGGGTATTGAGATAGAATTCCTGAACGTTCTTATTCGGTTCCGGAAAGATTATCGGTTCCGGTTCCGTATCTTTGGGTCGGGCCATAAAGTTTAAGTCCGCATTGATTGACGCGGCATGAATCGGATCACGAGCAATACGTTGTTTCGCCCCACCACGACGCCCCCCCTTCAAACCTAGTAGATCATTGAAAACTACTCCGGCGCCCGTCTGCGACGTTGCCCGGCGCCCGGAATCCTCATGTACAC
>JALYOK010000029.1 GCA_030856925.1 Pseudomonadota bacterium | reverse complement strand
CACGCCCACCGTGTCCGCGAGCAGCTGATTGAGGCGGTGCGTCCGATCCGCGCCCTGTTAGCCTCGTTGGTGAACTTACCCTGGCAAGCCGCGAGCGAGCATCCGGTAATTCAAGCGGTGACGCGATTGCAGGACTTTTATCGTCGCAAAGTTCGCAAGTATTTTCCAATCGTAAAATGAGGCTGAAATGTTTTAGAGGTTTGTTGAATCTTGACCTATTTTGTGGTGGTCGAAGATAAAGACCTCTCAGAACGCGCCATAACCGAGTAGCTGGCCTCGGGCCATTTGTTTGTTGTGGCTGGTGTTGTCATACCCAGAAAATAGTGCGTTTCCGACGGGGTCATTGGATTTCAACAAACCCTTAGGTTATGGGACGGATTTGGATCGACGGTTAAAGGAATGGAACAGTCGTTTTCTAGCTTGTTGTACTTGCCGTGCGGCGTCATTATCGCTCATGGAATTGGCTTCGTGTTCAAGTGATTGTGTAGTAACACCGGGCTTGAGGTAAGTCTCGTACGTCGGGATGGTTTTGAGTCGTTCCCAAGGGGTCATAATTTGGTTGTGAGGATAGGTTTTTCGAATCTTTCCTTTAGCGTCGATGGTGTCGACGGCGAAGTAGCAAGGCCGATGGAAGTTGAGATAAGGATTCAGTACGTCGATGTAGAAGTCATTGATCGCTGTCGCGTATTGTTGCGGGATGTGGCTATAGCCCATGGTTTTGCGGACCACCGCGCCGTTCTTGCATTCAGCGAGCGCGTTATCGTTGGTCTGGCGTGGCCGAGATTTGGTGAATTCCACGCGTAGTTTCTCCAGCAGCTCGGCGGTTTTATGGTTGACATACTCCGAGCCCGAATCGGAATGGAAGCCGCGAATAGCGAACGGGAAACCCTCGAGGAGCAGTGCGATCACCGGCAGTAGGTAAGCTTCGCTGATGTGCTCTACCGAAGCGACGAGTTCCCACTGGGTGACGAGGGGCTGGCCTAGGGCCATATCGACCGCGTTGATATGGTAGACCCCTTTCAAGCCATCCAGATCACCCTGATGCACCGTATCGATACGGATATAGCCGGGCACGCCCTGTGGAGCCGGCGCTTTGCGAATACCGATGGCCACCGGTGCGGGTCGCGTGCGGTGCCACACCAGGCGTTGCTTGCGATACGACTGGCTGGCGCGCAGGTTGTACAAATGAGATACCGAAATCTGCGCGAGCTGGGCATAACGCGCATCGCCGAAAGTAGTGGAGGCCCGACGCAACAGCACTTTGGTTGCCGGACCCGAGAGGGTATCGTGCAAACTGTCGGTCTGGGCCAGCAGTGCGATGTCCTCAACCGTGTACTGGCGAGCAAAACTGGTCCGGCTGACCCGCTTGCGCGGCTTGAGTGAATGAGACTCACGATATTGCGTGATCAGCCGGGATAGATGCTGTCGTGAATAACCCGTCAAGCGCTGCATATATGCAAACAGCACGCCGCGCGGCCCTTTGCTCAAGCGTAAGTATCGGTATCGCCGGAGCACAATTTCGACAAAGGTGCGCAACGCAGACGCATCGGTCGGATTGGAAAACGCGACCTGCGCCGTGCCGTCCAGAAACTCTTGAATTTGCTCGATTGTATCGAGCTTGGATACGTTCATATCGATCACCATGCATGAATGATCGATCCAAAATCCTCATTTCAGCCTCACATGCCGTTGGAAACACAGCCGACTTTCAGCCTCCTATGCCATTGGAAGAGGCTCGTGTTTGACCACCCGCCGGCGCAGCGATATAATCCTACTTAGCGAAAAGGGCGTTTGAATTCCTTATTCGCTTCGACAGCTTTAGTCGTCAATACGACGGCTGGCTCACCATTATAGAGGTGCTCGGCTCAGAGGTCGGAGCACAAGTTGAGTCGCGCGACGAGCCTCTGGTCGGTATTACTGCCGAAATGAAAAATACGGGTGAAGACGTGATCACGATCCTGCTCGGCGGTCGGCCTAACGATCACCTCGCTCACATTATCCACGTCCCGATGCGCGTCTCTCTGAAGGAAACGGCAGAAGGCGTGCATGAGGCGCTGCACATCGAGTCGAAGCACGGGCCGGCGACGCTGCTTCGCTTCCGTTCTCCGATGCTACCGGAGTTGGTGGATGGGGTCATGTTGGAGAGATAACTTCGTGGGGTCCATGCTGCCCAATTTTGTGTAGTGAATTGCAATGTCAACAAAGGAGGCGTTATGGCGAAATGCGACGGATGCGGGAATGACTACGATAAATCGTTTCAGGTAAGTATGGGAGGAAAAACTCATACCTTTGATAGCTTCGAATGCGCAATTCAAGCCTTGGCGCCGACCTGCGCCCACTGCGGCGTGCGCATCATAGGTCATGGCTTGGAGAAGAACGGGCGCATATTTTGCTGCGACCATTGCGCCGAGAAAAAGGGCGTGACCGAACTGCGCGATCGCGCGTGAGACTCACTTTTGTAAATATTGAACCAGGAGATTGCTATGCATAGACTCAAAGATGTGATGAGCCCGATAGTCGAGGTTATTAGCCCGGAGGCGACGATCAAGGAAGCCGCGCAGCAAATGCGAGACAATGACTTCGGGCTGATGCCTGTAGGAGAGAATGATCGCATGATCGGAGCGATATCTGATCGCGACATTGTGATCCGCGCGGTCGCTGAGGGCAAAAGTCCGAGCACAAAGGTGCGTGACGTCATGTCTGAAGGGTTGGTGTGGGCTTACGATACCGATACCGTAGAGGATGCGGCCGAGCTCATGGGCGAGCACCAGATTCGGCGCTTGCCCATCGTAAACGCCGATAAACGGCTGGTGGGAATCGTAGCGCTCGGGGATTTTGCCGTCCAAAGCTCCGATATCGGGCTTGCGGGTGAAGCGCTTTCGGA
>JALYOK010000011.1 GCA_030856925.1 Pseudomonadota bacterium | reverse complement strand
TGACTGAACTGCATTGGCAATCTGCGACCGCATTGGCCGCCGCAATCCGCCGCAAGGAAGTTTCCAGCCGCGAGTTACTCGACCTTCACCTGGCCCGCATCGATGCGTTAAACGGCAAGCTTCACGCGGTGGTGACGCTCGACATCGAGCGTGCGCGCCGGGGCGCCGAGCAGATGGATGCCGCGATGGCCCGCGGCGAGTTTAAAGGTGCGCTGCATGGCGTGCCGATCACCATCAAAGATTCCTACGAGACGGCGGGACTAAAGACAACCTGCGGCGCGCCGGCTTGGCGCGACCATGTGCCGGCGATCAACGCCGATGCGGTGCAGCGCCTGGTGGATGCGGGCGCGGTGATTGTGGGTAAAACAAACACGCCGATTTTCGCCGGCGACGTGCAAACGTTCAATGAGCTGTTCGGAACCACAAACAATCCCTGGGATATACGCCGTACGCCGGGCGGTTCGTCGGGCGGCGCGGCCACCGCCGTCGCGGTGGGCATGACGCCATTGGAACTCGGCAGCGACCTCGGCGGCTCGATCCGCACGCCGGCGCATTTTTGCGGCATCTACGGTCATAAGGCGAGCTACGGTTTGATCTCGTTGCGCGGCCATGTTCCCGGACCGCCGGGTACGCTGGCCGCCGCCGACCTGTCGGTAGCGGGGCCGTTGACGCGCAGTGTAGATGACCTGGGTTTGCTGCTCGACATTCTCGCCGGGCCCGACCAGCAACAGCGCGTCGCCTGGCGTTTGCAATTGCCGAAATCCCGTCACGAAAAATTGCAGGATTTTCGCGTCGCGTTATGGTTGGGCGAGTCCGAATGTCCGATCGATGCGAGCGTAGGTTGCGCGCTTGAATCCGCGGCGAACGCTCTGCGGCGGGCGGGCGTGCAAGTGGACGAAAAGCCGACGCTACCCTTCAAGCTGGCCGACGCCTATCGAACCTACCTGCGCCTATTGTGGCCGTTGTTGTTCGCGGGAATGCCGGATGATACGTTCGATCAACATGCCGCGCGGGCGACGACATTTGCCGCCGCCGACCAAAGCCTCACGGCGAGCTTTCATCGCCAAGCGACGGCGCGGCATCGCGACTGGCTGCGCGCAAATGAGGCCCGCGCCCGCTACCGCGCGGCGATGGCCGAGTTCTTCAAGCACTACGATGTGCTACTCATGCCGGTCACGCCAACGGCGGCGTTTCCTCACGACCACAGCCCCAACATGTTGGAGCGCGTGATTACCGTCAACGGTCAACCGCGGCCCTACTTCGACAACTTTTTTTGGATCAGCCTCGCGACGCTATGTTATCTGCCCGCAACGGTTACGCCGATCGGGCAATCGCAAAGTTTGCCGGTCGGGTTGCAAATCGTCGGGCCATACTTGGAAGATCGGACGACGATCAAATTTGCCGCGCTTATGGAGAAAATTGTCGGTGGATTCAAAGCGCCGCCGTTGATGAATTGAGGAACCTCGGGTTTTCAGGGTGAGGGGATGGCGAAAAATTTACCCCGGTCGTTTGATACTTTTGCAACAATCAAATAACAACATGCCCAAACAAGACTTTGCTTTTTTTCATCGCCTGCGCGTGCGCTGGACCGAGGTTGACCGTCAGGACATCGTATTCAACGGCCACTATCTCACTTATTTCGATCTCGCCATGACCGAGTATTTGCGCGCCATGGGCTTCCCGTATCCGTCGGGATTGCTTGACGCGGGAAGCGATTTGTTCGTGGTCAAGGCCACCGTGGAATATAAAGCCTCGGCCCACTACGACGAGGAGATCGATATCTACTGCCGCGTTGCGCGCATAGGCCGCTCCAGCATTCAGTTCCTGTTCGAGATACATCGCGGCGACGAATTACTGGTCACCGGCGAGAACATCTATGTCAACGCCGATCCGAAAACCAAACAATCCGCGCCGGCCCCAAAAGTGTTACGCGACGCCATCAGGCGCCTCGAGAAAATTGATCCGACGCACCAAGCTTGAGTATTGCAGTCCCCACCAGGCCAGCAAACCCTACCTGAAATGACCAACGAGTCATCGGATTCAAACTCGTCTCCCAAAGCTTCATCCGGATGGCGCAGGACGATCGCATTCTGCCTCGCGTGCCTTTTTCTTGTAGTCTGGTTTGGCGCGCTCGATGAGCGCGAATTTTTTAATCCGGACGAAGGGCGCTACGCGGAGATACCGCGCGAGATGGTCGCTTCGGGTGATTGGGTTACGCCGCGCTTAAACGGGTTCAAGTACTTCGAAAAACCCGTGTTGCAATACTGGATCACCGCTGTTTCTTATTTGGCCTTGGGTCAAGAGGAGTTCGTGGCGCGGCTATGGCCGGCGCTGTCGGGATTCCTGACGTTGTTATTGGTCTATTACATGGGCCGGCGCTTGGCGGGCGTCCGTGCCGGCGTGCTGGTAGCCGCGGTGTTGGCGACTACGTTTCAATTTTTTGTGTTCAGCCAACTGCTGACCCTAGACATGGGGCTAAGCTTCTTTTTAACCGTTGCTCTTTATGGATTTTTAGTCTCACAGGATTTCCGGGCAGCACCGGTTCAGCAGCGCAATGGTGCGATACTCATGTGGGTCGCGATGGCGCTTGGCGTGTTAAGCAAGGGCTTGGTAGGCGTCGTACTGCCCGCATTAGTATTGGTCGTCTACATCGTTATGGAGCGCGATTGGAAATTACTTGGCCGATTGCATTGGGCCATCGGCGTACCGGTATTCCTTGCCATCGCGTTACCCTGGTTCATCTGGGTGCAGTTGCGCAATCCCGAGTTCTTTCAATTCTTCTTCATTCGCGAACACTTCGGCCGCTATGCGCTCCACGAACATCACCGCGCCGGCGCTTGGTATTACTTTCCTGCCGTGCTCCTGATCGGCTCGTTACCCTGGTCGTTCATGTACATTCGGGCGGCGTTCACGTCGTGGCGCAAACAATCACCCAATCACTTCGCGATCAATCCGACTCGATTGCTCGCCTTGTGGGCCCTTACGATTAGCGTTTTTTACAGTGTGTCCCAGTCTAAAC
>JALYOK010000564.1 GCA_030856925.1 Pseudomonadota bacterium | reverse complement strand
ACCTAAAAATCCCCAAACCGGGCACCGAAAAGTGCAAAACCCATGCTCCGCAAAAACAAAATCAATACACGGGCGAGTCCAATTTCACGTAACCATCTCAAAGGATTTGTCAGTAACTTTATTTATTCAAGCCGCCTTAACGCGCATTTTCACGCCCAGCGTTTTACGAATCGCGCCGAGTATCGCCGCGAGATTGTCCATGCTCGGATTGCCTTTTTCGGACAACATACGATGCAGGCTCTTACTCGGCTTGGAAGTCGCCGCCGCAAGCCCCTCAAAGCCGACCGTCGCATTGACCAAATCACGAAGAATCAAGCGCGCCGTATCCGGTTCCCCATTGAGGAACAACGTCACCGCTTCATCAAGCAACGCCTTGCCAAAGGCCGGATCCCGTTGTACCCGTTCCACCACCGTCTGTTTAAAATCACGCGTTAATGCCATCACCATCGCCTCTTTCCCGTCGTTACCTTGGCCGCCTTCTTTTCTGCGGTCAAAACGATTTTCTTTCGAAGCTTGTATTCCTGAAGGAGCGTTTTCGCCCGATTGATATCCGCCTTAATAGCGAAGCAAGGAGCCCAGAGGTGTCCCTTGTAAATCTCTAAATAATTGCGTAAATCGCCATCTCATTGCAGTCTTGGGTATAGGAATCGTTTAGACTTGGCAAATTTTGCCAATATGGTAAAATATTTCCATGCCAACGATGAACATATCACTACCCCAAGAGCTCAAGTCTTTCGTCGACAAGCGCGTATCCGCATCGAGCTACAGCACCAATAGCGAATACATTCGAGAATTCATCCGTCAAGATCAGCAACGAGATGCTGAAAAGAAATTGGCGAGCTTAATTGCCGAGGGCCTTAATTCCAAACCAACCGCTCCAATCGATCAATCGTACTGGGCTGGAAAACGCGCGTTAGGTCGTAAACTCGCACGTGCATGAAGCCCGTCGTTCCACGTGACCGGGCCGATCAAGATGTAGACGAGGCGATTGCTTATTACGCCAAGGGAGCGCCTCACGTGGTGGACCAGTTGATCGATGCACTTGAAGCCGCGCACAACACAATCAGCGATGCGCCGAAAACAGGCTCTCCTCGGTACGGGACATCACTCGATATTCCTGGCTACGGTTCGAGCTGGTGGAGCGATTCCCCTACGCAAAATTTTATATTGAACATACGCGCTACATTGACGTGATTCGTGTCTACATCAGCAACGCGATATTCCGACGTTGCTATTGAGTGAATCCGATAATAAAGACAAATAGGCTACGTGTTTATCCGAATATTTGGAACATCGTAGATCGCAAGTTTTGATTTCCAACTCGCTGTAACAGAGTATGACACTTTAAGGTCACAATCTGTGCCCTTTAGTTTTGGTTCGCACGCGTTATTAAATTGCGTGATCTCGGCGCCCTAAATGCTTATGCGATTGGACTGGGTATCCAATACCACGACAATCATGACTTCACCGGAATCTCCTACCTAACGAGCGGCTCGCGTCCTAAGGCGTATCGGTGCATACTTTAGACGACGAGCTATATCAAAATGCTTGTCGGCGCCTCTTGCGTAGAGATCGCCTTAAACGCTCTATCATTCGAAACGTTCCTTGGAGGATCAATATGAACACTCGCATTCAAAGCAATTTAAGAAGGCTCCTTTTCGTTGGACTATCCACTGTCGCGCTGAGCGGCATCACGACATTCGCGGTGGGCGCCGAATTTGGTACGGCGCAGGAAGCGAAGAGCTTGCTGCAAAAAGCAGTCGCCGCCGTCAAGTCGAACAAGACTGAGTCGCTCGCTAAATTCAATAGCGGCGCCGATGGCTTCAAGGATCGGGATCTGTATGTTTTCTGCATCGGGCCCGACGGCATCTCCACAGCGGGGCCGATGATGGGTAAGGACATGAAGGACCTCAAGGACAAGAACGGTAAGATGTTGGGTCAGGCGCTCATCAACGCGGGGAAGGAGGGCGAAGTTGCTGAGGTCCAGTACGTGTGGCCACGCCCCGGCACGACGGAATCGGTGCAGAAAACGAGCTATGTGACTAAGGTCAGCGACCAGGTCTGTGGGGTTGGCTACTACCACTAATCACTCTGAGGCGGGGGTGCCGGTCTTGCAGTCATCGCCCGCCGTCCGCGTGAGACTTAGCGATGTCGGAACTTGATTTGTAGGGTGTCGGGATACTCACCAATAAGCTGAATTTGAATTCAAAATGAGGTGAAATCGGCTGGAAGGCGCGCCAGTATTTAATTGCTGCTAAAATTAATGCACGTCGGCGGCGATGTGGCATATAGCGCGCCGAACGGCAAGCGACTTTGATCAACCCATGCTTCACAAGGAACGAAGCCCGTGATTCCGACCGAGCCAATCGGCAGCATCCCAAGAATGCCCGAACTGCTCGCCGCGCTCCAACGCTACGATGCGGAAGACCCTCGGCTAGAGCGACTTTATGACACCGCAATCCGCGACACGATTGCCCGATTCGAGGCGACGGGCTCGCTCGTCATCACCGACGGCGAGCAACGGAAGTACCATAACTTCTGGACTTACTCGGTGGAGGGACTTGCGAACACGGCGCCGGACGGCTTCAGAATTCCATTCGCAGCCGGTCACACGCGGCGAATGCCGCGACTGATGTCTGGTCCATTTCGATACAAGCGCTACGCCGATAGTTACCTCGACGTTGCGATGCACTATGCCAACGTGCAAGTGAAGCAGGCGGTCATCTCACCGTCGGCGCTCAGCCTTATGTATCCGGCGGACGGCATTCCTGGGTACTCCCGTGACGAGTTCATCGAGGACCTGGTCAGCGAGCACGTAAACGAAGTGCGCCGCTGCCTCCACAAGGGGGCGCACGCGGTTCAGATCGACTTCACCGAAGGTCGCCTCGCAGTCAAACTTGATCCGACGGGTTACCTGCTGAACAGCTTTGTTGACCTCAACAACCTCGCGCTTTCGCGTTTTTCGCCCCAGGAGCGGGCGCGAATCGGTGTGCACACGTGCCCCGGCAGCGACCGCGACTCAACGCACAGCAGCGACGTCGACTATGCCGAACTGCTACCCGGCCTGTTCGAACTCAAAGTCGGCAACTTCTATGTGGCGCTGGCCGGCGAGAAGGATCGCGCGCGTGCGCTTCGGATTATTCGTGACTACATAAAGCCGGGACAGCGAGTTTTCGTTGGCGTAATCGCGCCGATTGACCCGCACATCGACACGGCGGACGAAGTGCGCGACCGCGTGCTCGAGGCAGCCGAGTACATCGAAGTTAACCAACTCGGTACGACGGATGACTGTGGCTTCGCGCCGTTCTGCGACGATACGTCGACCAGCCGTGACACGGCCTTTGCCAAGATTCGAGCCCGCGTCGCCGGCACAACCCTCGCCTCCCGTATCCTCGGCTCGCCATGATGCCTTCACACGATGACGAAGAGCCGCTTCTTCACTCGGTCGCGTTGCAGAACGCGAGCAGCATCCTCGCGGCCCGACAGCGCGCGGAGGACGAGTTGCTGCGTGCCAAGGAAGCGATAGAAGCCAAGACCGAAGAACTCGCGAAATCGCTGTCGATGTTGCGCGCCACGCTCGAGTCGACGACCGACGGAATACTCGTTACCGACGAACACACCAACGTCACTGACTTCAACGACCGGTTCGCGACCATGTGGCGCGTCCCACGCGAGGAGATAGTTGGTGGGAATCACCGGCAACTGCTGCAGGTGACCAGCCTGCAATTCGCTGATCCGCGTGCGTTCCTGGAACGCGTCGACGCGATCTACCAGAGTTGGCCGCCGGACTCGTACGATTTGCTCGAGTTCGCCGATGGCCGTGTATTCGAGCGTTTCTCGAAGACCCGGTACGTCGACGAGCGCACCGTCGGGCGGGTCTGGAGCTTTCGGGACATAACGCAGTGGCGCCGGACTGAGGAGGCGTTGCGCGATGAGACGCGGCTTCTGGAGATCACCAATAGGACCGGGGCGATGGTCGCGTCGACCCTCGATCTGCCGTCGCTTGTGCAGACGGTCACCGACGCGGCGACGCAGGTGAGCGGCGCCGCCTTCGGCGCGTTCATTCATAATGTGACCGACGCGAATCGCGAGGCGTACATGCCCTACACGCTGTCTGGCGCGGCAGGCGACGCGTTCGAGCATTTCGGC
>JALYOK010000467.1 GCA_030856925.1 Pseudomonadota bacterium | reverse complement strand
TGGTTGTTCCATTCCAACGAGTTGCAACGCCACTCTGCGCCGCCAGAACCGCGCAATCCGCCCCGTAGCGGATTCTCACCAAATGGGTGAGTGCACAAGTTATGAAGAATTTTACTAAAACCATGATGCTGGGCAACCAAAGGAGCGGTCACTGCCGTTATCTAGGATTATAGGTGACAACGGCTTAATCTAACGCGCTCAGCGGATGCTCGCGCGGCGACCACCGCGGTACAAAAAAATCATCGATTTCGTCTTGGGTAACCTCGTTCGGGGTTGGCGGATTCCAGCGAGGTTGCTGAGTTTTTTCGACGATGAGCGCGCGCACGCCTTCGATAAAATCGCCTTGGTCAAAGCAGGCGTGCACCAAGTTAAGTTCCATTCTGAAGCAATCGGCGAGGGACATTTTTCGCCCACGATGCAATTGCTCGAGCGTGACGGACATCATGAGCGGCGATCGTTTATTGAGACCGGCTAGGGTTTGTGTCGCCCAATCGGTCAGCGCCGGGTGCGATTCATTTTTGAGCGAAGCGATGATCGCCGGTAACGTCGGTTCGCTAAAGTGTATGTCGATGGCATCGGCGAGCGGATCCAGCGTCGCGGGGGCGGCGGGTTCGCTGGCGAGCGTGTTGAGCGCCATTTCGATATCCTGACTGTAATCGTCGGACCAGGCGATATCTTTGAGACGATCGTCGAGGGCGACGACGGAGTAAGTATCAAGATAAATATCGCCGAGCCCGACGCCGAGGATGTCTGGCGCTTTGATGTCTTTACCGGTAATTCCGAGGTAGGTTCCCATTGCTCCTTCCAAACGAGACAAGAAATAGCTCGCGCCCACGTCTGGAAATAACCCGATCGCGGTTTCCGGCATAGCCAATCGTGTGCGGTCGGTGGCGATGCGAATCTGCGCACCCTGCGCGATTCCCATGCCGCCACCCATAACGATTCCATCCATTAGCGCGACGTAAGGCTTGGGG
This sequence comes from Pseudomonadota bacterium, assembly GCA_030856925.1. Taxonomy (GTDB): domain Bacteria; phylum Pseudomonadota; class Gammaproteobacteria; order Burkholderiales; family JALYOK01; genus JALYOK01. The sequence goes on along the minus strand of JALYOK010000467.1, from coordinate 2,231 downwards.
AAGCGGTGGATTTGGTGATCGAGTTTATACTCGTCGCTGAAAAACTGGAGATGCTCGGCGCCGCCGGAGTTGAACGAATCGTAGATGAATCGCACATCGCCGCCGGCGCAGAAAGCTTTTTCACCCGCGCCGCGCACGAGCACTGCGTGAATAGAGTCATCATTCTCCCAGCTTGACAAAAGGTCGCTGAGTTCTTTCACCATCGCGTAGGAAAGGGAATTGAGCGCCTGTGGTCGGTTCAGCGTGACAAAAGCGATATGGTTGTGTATCTCGACCAGCAGTTCGGAGGACATAGCTAAAGTTTTTCCGTGAGTAGCACTTTACCTTCACCGGTCAATACCGGCGCACCACTCCGGTCCAGCACACTTCCAGCGATTGACACCAAGTCACCGCCGAGGCTGTCCTTCCGTTCGATGCTGACCACAGTCCACGTCATGAGCAGTGCAACGCCGGCGTAAACCGGCCGCAGAAATTTCAGATTGAATTCCAGACCCAGCATGGGCGACGATTGGGAAAAGTGCGTGGCGACGAGCGCTACGAATAATGATGAGAAGTGCGGTCCGCTTGCGATGATACGGCCGAACCGAGTGGTGGCTGCGTAGGAGGCGTCGTGATGCAACGGATTTTGATCGCCACACAACGATGCGAACTCCGTGATTTCCTTTTCGGTCAGCGTGACTTCTTTCGAGAAAACTTCACCGACGTAGGTCACCAGTGCTTGTAGAGATTAATGATCGATGAGAAATCCTTCCCGCCATTTCCCATAGCGCTCCAAGTCTGGTAGAGCTGGTGGGACAAACCCCCGAGTATCGCCGATTGCTTGGTCTGCTTCGCTGCGTCCATGGCAAGACCTACATCTTTTAACATTAGATCCACGCCGAAACCCCCGGTGTAGCCGCGCGATGCGGGAACATTCTCCATCACACCGGGGTACGGATTGTTGGTATCGGAACTCCAGCAGCGGCCACTGGACGTATTGATAATGCCGGCCAATAGTTTCGGGTCGATACCTAGGGAGGCGCCGAGATTCATCGCCTCGGCCACGCCGATCATGGAGATCGCCAGCACCATGTTGTTGCAAATCTTCGCCACTTGGCCGGTGCCCGCCGCGCCGCAATGGACGATGTTCTTGCCCATTTTCGCGAGGACCGGTTTCGCGGTTTCGAACGCCGTGGCGTCGCCGCCCACCATGAAGGTCAGGGTGCCGGCGTCCGCGCCCCCGGTGCCGCCGGAGACGGGGGCGTCAAGCATAACGATTTTCCGCTGCGCCGCTGCCGCCGCGACTTCGCGCGCAGTGTGCGGGTCGATGGTGCTGGAATCGATCAACAAGGTTCCCAGCTTGACGGTCGCGAGCAACTGACCTGCGCCAACGTATACGTCGCGCACGTGGGGCGAAGAGGGCAGCATAGTGATGACGATGTCGGCGTTCTTTCCTGCATCGGCAACGGACGTCGCCGCCTTCGCGCCCGCTGCAACCAGCTTCTCAACCGCCGCGGGAAAAATGTCAAAGACCATCAGTTCATGACCCGCTTTGACGAGATTGCGCGCCATGGGATTTCCCATATTGCCCAAGCCTATAAATCCGATTTTCATTTCATTCCGTTTCTACTGATATTTGCCATATACCCCTCACCCTAAACCCTCTCCCCGCTTGCGGGGAGAGGGTTGGGGTGAGGGTGGGCGCGAGGGTAGAGGCGTAAGCGTGCTATTTCAAATTGATAGTGGTATTCACAGCGCTCGGCTTGCTCGATTCATCGAACCAGCGCGAAATGACCGTCTTCGTTTGCGTGTAAAACTGGACTACTTGTTTACCATAGGGTCCAAGGTCGCCGAGCTTCGAACCGCGCGAACCGGTGAAACTGAAAAACGGCACGGGCACCGGAATTGGCAGATTCACTCCGATTTGACCGACGTCGATTTCGTTCTGGAACTTACGCGCTGCGCCACCGCTCGAGGTGAAGATGGCGGTGCCGTTACCGTAGGGATTGTTATTGATCAATTCGATGGCTTCGTCCAACGTGTCGACGCTAACAACGCTCAGCACCGGGCCAAAAATTTCGGTATCGTAAATGCTCATGCTCGGCTTCACGCCGGAGAAAATCGTCGGCCCGACGAAATTGCCTCGCTCAAAGCCGCTGACGTTGACTTTGCTGCCATCCAATTCGAGTTTGGCGCCCTCCGCAATACCTTTCTCGATCAAACCGGTGACTCGCTGTTTTGCGGCCTTGGAA
>JALYOK010000492.1 GCA_030856925.1 Pseudomonadota bacterium | reverse complement strand
GCGAACAGCTATCAACGCTGCCGGGTGTAGCGCTGGAGCGATACACCGACTCGGTCGGTAATCGCTTCGTGCGCATTCAGGCGCTACCGGGCCCGTTGAGCGTTCGTTACACTGCGACCGTCATAGTGGAGCGTATATCCAATCCAGCCGATAGTTCTTTAACTTCGGTCGCCTACCTTCCCGCAGAGGTCATGCCATTTCTGCTGGCCAGCCGTTACTGCGAATCCGATACCTTATTTCCGCTCGCGGTGCGTCGGTTCGGTTCGTTGCCTTCGGACTACGAACGGATAACGGCAATTTGTGAATGGATCCGTGCAAACATCGACTACGTGGTCGGAACCTCGCTTGCGCATGGAACGGCTCGTGACGTGTTACTGAATCGGACCGGTGTATGTCGGGACTTTGCTCATGTTGCCATAGCGCTATGCCGGGCGCTTAATATTCCGGCGCGTTTTGTCACCGGTCACGTTCAATGGGAAACGCCGCCCCCTGATTTTCATGCAATTTTCGAAGCCTATCTGGGGGGACGTTGGATTTTGTTTGACCCGACAGCAATGGCCTCCACCCAAAACGTGGTTCGCATCGGTGCAGGCCGCGATGCGGCCGACGTCGCCTTCGCCACCATTTTTGGTCGGGCACGCATGACGCGGATGAATCCGCTTACCCGGGTCCTTTCGCAGCACGAAATTAGCGAGGGGATACAGTCATCGTCGCCTCGGCAAGTGGTGCAAATGCTTGCCCACGCAGCGTGATCATTTTCATACAAAATCTGCAACAGATCTGGTCGGCAGCATTTCAATGATTGCCGCCCACCCGGTTAGCGTACGCTGTTTGAGGCTGGATAGTTTTAGCCGCAGTTAGTCCAGCAAAAAGTCGATAAGCGGTGATAAGCGAGGTCATAGGCTGGACGTCTGCGGTTATTTTATTGATTACTATTGGCCGGCAGGTCTATACCCAATGGCGGAGCGGCAGTACACAAGGGGTGTCGAAGTGGCTGTTTATTGGCCAGTTGGCGGCTTCATCGGGCTTCGTGGTTTATAGTTGGCTGCTCGACAATTGGGTATTTGTAGTCACAAATGGTTTGATGCTCATTACAGCGGCAATCGGTCAAGTTATTTATCACCACAATAAGCACGAGCCAACAGGCGCGTCGGAGCAAACTCGGCCTTCAACGTAACTCGCACTCGGCGGACTATACGCCAAGGCGCTTCGCGGCCACTCCAGGTCAGTGGATTATGCGCGTGACCCTTCCTACATTTTTTTGCTGCATTGCCATGAACCGCTTCCAGCTTGGCTGGTGGCAATGCATGCCTCCTGAGCCGCATTGATATTGGCTATCAAGGCGTATCTTATTCGATATGAATTGACCTCAATTCTCGGGTGGCCTAAATAACAACTTGCCTGACGACTGCTAGCCACCGCGAAAAGTGTGGTTGGTATCTATTACCGGCTGAAACTCGAATTACTCCATAGAATTCCCGCGACCAAAAGAAGTCGGTGCCTGCAAAGGGCTTGAGGTATCATCTCGTTTGAATTCGGAGCATGAACCCCGACGTTCGCAATAACTTTCTCAAACGCTTACCAAGGCAATAGGTAAGTTAAAAATTCCGCCTCACGTTATTTCAAGAGGCACGGGAAACGATCATGAAGTGGCCCCTCAGTCCCACAGCAATGCTGTGCGTGATATCCTTGCTCGCACTGCTGATCGGCGCCGCGTTTGTCGCTTTCTCAACCACGAGCCATTTGCGCGAAACCGCCGCCGAAGTCACACGTACGCATGAAGTGATGGATACACTGAGCCGTATCCATTCCAGTATGGCCGATGCGCAAATTGGCCAGCGGGGTTATATCATCACCGGCCTGCAGTCCTATCTGGAGCCTTATCGGAAGGCGACAGCAAAGATTCAAGGGGAATTGGGGCAACTGGCAGCGCTCACCCGTGAAAACCCCCGTCAGCAAGCGAACCTGAGATCGGTGCAATCCTTGATCCTGGAAAAAGTTGCCGATCTCGACAGAACCGTTCAAATACGCAACCAGGAGGGATTCGACCGAGCCCGAGACCTAGTGGCGGAAGGCGAAGGC
>JALYOK010000483.1 GCA_030856925.1 Pseudomonadota bacterium | reverse complement strand
TTGCTGCCGTTTCCCGTTCGGTTTCGAGAGTTTGCAATTGCTCGCGGACTTGAGCGAGTTGCTGCTCCAGCCGCTTGCGGCTATCGCGGACATATTGAAGTTGATTTTCCAGCCGCGCAACCTCGGCATTCGTTTCGTACAGCAATCCTTGGGCAGCGTGGACCGCGTCGGACGCAGCGTAATGGCCTTGGCGCGTTTCTTCCAAGCGGGCTTCCGCCGCGCGCAGGTTGGCGGTTTCCACCTCGATTTCATTGTTGATTTTCTGGACGTCTAGCAGCGCCCGTTCGCGCAGATTGCCGGCATCTCGTTTCTTGATCAACCAGAGAAGATTTTGCGACGTGCGTAATTCTGTCTGCAGCGCGTTATACCTCGTCGCCTGCTCCGCTTGAGCGGCTAGGCGTTCGATCTGGCCGCCCAATTCCGAGCGTATGTCTTCCACGCGCTTTAAATTTTCGCGGGCGTCGCCGAGTCGCAACTCCGTCTCGCGCCGACGTTCTTTGTATCGGGAGATTCCCGCCGCCTCCTCCAGAAACACCCGCAGTTCCTCGGGCTTAGACTCGACCATGCGCGAAATCATGCCTTGCTCGATGATGGCATAAGCTCGTGGACCGAGGCCGGTGCCCATGAAGATATCCGTCACGTCACGGCGACGGACGTGGGAGTTGTTGATGTAATAAGCGGAATCGCCGTTGCGTTCCAACACGCGCTTGACCGAAATTTCCGCATAGTTGGACCACTGGCCGGGGGCACGGCCCAAGCCATTGTCGAACACCAACTCGACGCTGGCGCGACCCATGGGATGGCGATCCGCGGTGCCGTTGAAGATCACATCCTGCATGGTCTCGCCGCGCAATTGTTTTGCCTGCGATTCACCCAGCACCCAGCGCACTGCATCGATAATATTGGACTTGCCACAACCGTTCGGGCCGACCACGCCGACGAGCTGTCCCGGCATGTGAATGTGGGTGGGTTCCGGAAAGGATTTGAAGCCGGCGAGTTTGAGATGAGTGAGGCGCAAACGATTAGCAGTTATGATTACGGTTATCTTAATCGATCACCGCCCCAGAAACTAGCGCTAGCGATCCCCCGAGCGATGGTGCAATTTTACCTGATTTATCATACTTGCCATAATGCCTTCCAAACCTTCGCGCCAAATCGAAACGTTTCCCAACCCCGCGCCGGAACGCGACTACCACGTCCATATGGAGATCCCGGAATTCACCTGCCTGTGCCCCATGACGGGCCAGCCCGACTTCGCTAATCTGACCTTAGACTTCATACCGGACAAAAAGAACATCGAGTTAAAAAGTTTGATACTGTACATTTGGTCTTATCGCGACCAAGGTGCGTTTCACGAGGCAGTGACCAATCGCATCGTGGACGATTTAGTGACAGCTATGCAGCCGCGATTCCTGCGCCTGACTGCGAAATTTCATGTACGCGGCGGGATTTTCACCAATATTGTCGCCGAACATCGCAAGAAAGGCTGGAAACCCGCGCCCCGCGTTGATCTTAGCCCAGTCGAGAACCTGGCAAATCCGCGCGATTAGCGCCCTTTAGAAGCGGAGGGTTTAGGATCGTGGCGTCGACCATGGCTGCAAAACGCAGCGTCGCCGGCGGAAAATATTTGTTGGTTGATTTGGCATCGAGAATATAATACGGCCTGGAATTGTGGCGGCGGAACTTGCCGCGCGTGTCATCACTCAAAACGACAAGAATTTGCCATGACACCGTAAGAAACGCGACGGTGCAAATAATATGAATCCGGATCTCGCTCTCTTACAGCCCTACCCTTTTGAAAAACTTCGCGGCCTGTTCAAGGACACGAAAGCCAGCGCCGACTTGGCGCCGATTCTGTTATCGATCGGCGAACCCAAGCATCCTACACCGCCGTTTATCTGCGACGCGCTGGCCGATCACCTGCCAAGCCTCGCGCGCTATCCGCTGACATTGGGTAGTGAATCTCTTCGCGCCACTATCGCGGCCTGGCTCGAACTGCGTTATGGCCTGGATCAGCTCGATCCGACCGCCCAAGTGATTCCCACGCTCGGCAGCCGCGAGGCTATTTTTGCGCTGGCTCAGGCGGCGATCGATCGAACCAAGCCGGACGCCACGGTCATTGTCCCAAATCCCTTCTATCAGATCTATGAAGGGGCCGCGTTGCTTGCCGGCGCCACGCCGTACTTCATCAACAGCGTCGCCGCGGACAACTTTCGTTTCGACGTCGCTGCCGTGCCGGAGGAAGTGTGGGCGCGCACCCAACTGGTGTTTACCTGTTCGCCGTCGAACCCCACGGGTAAAGTCATGGCCATCGAAGAGTGGGAGCAGTTGTTCAATCGTTCCGCGCAATATGGGTTTGTCATCGTCGCCGACGAATGCTATTCGGAAATCTATCTAGACAACGCCAACCCGCCGCTCGGCGCCTTGGAAGCGGCGCAACAACTTGGCATCAGCGACTATGCTCGGCTCGTGGTCATGGGCAGTCTGTCGAAACGCTCCAACGTGCCCGGAATGCGATCCGGCTACGCGGCGGGTGACGCGACGATTTTAAAGCAGTTCGCGCTCTATCGCACTTATCACGGCAGCGCCATGGGTCCAGCGGTGCAAGCGGCAAGCGAAGC
>JALYOK010000429.1 GCA_030856925.1 Pseudomonadota bacterium | reverse complement strand
GGTGTGGAAAAGTGAATTCACCTCATGCTGGTAGTGCTCGATTCATCCCCTGAAATCAGCAAAAACAGAGGCGGCATTTGCTATGCGGTAAGCGGCAACTACAGCGTTAATAATCGAGACCTTCGACGTTCCGTTGGGACTATGCATGACTCCATCGCAGGTACATACAATCACGGCATTACCCTTCTTCGCATGCCTTGATCTGTACTCGAATTCTGAGTCGATACCGCGGGTGGCTAAGCAATTGCAAGCTTGAGATGTCCCACTCGTTTAGTTGCCGGCCGCACCTTGATTTCAATGTCGTAGCCGAGTCGATTCAAACAGTCCATCAACTTGCGCTCAGAGAGATTTGAGAACTCTCCACCCAATAGCGTGGATACTTTCGGCTGGCTAATGCCCATGCGTTCCGCGGCTTGGGCTTGCGTTAGATTGAGGCGACGGATTGCCTTGGTGATTTCGATCACCAAACCAGACTTGATTTTCAGGTTCTCTGCATTGGGTAAGCCAAGATCGGCGAACACGTTGCCTGAGCCAATTTCAACGTCAATTCCATCTATAGTAAGTTTTTTTATATCAAAGCTCCTTTGCCAAGGCCTCAGCTATTTTCAATCGCGCGCGCACGATGGCCATATCTCCTTTGGTGTGGCGCGAGGACGCGCTTTGTATGTGTACGTGATTCACGTATACTTAAATCATGCTTTTTATCGAATCCGCGCACTTCACCAAACTTCTCCCGGACTACAAGGCGGACGATGATTATCGCGAGATGCAAGTCCATTTATCGCGTCAGCCGGAGGCGGGTGATCTCATCCGTGCGTCCGGTGGTCTGCGTAAACTGCGCTGGGGCACTTCGGGGCGCGGCAAGCGCGGTGGCGTGCGGGTGATTTATTACTGGCGTGTCGACGCTGAGCGCATTTATCTCATGACCTTGTACGCTAAGAATGAAGTCGAAGATCTGTCGCCGCGGGATTTCGTGAACTGCGGCAACTTATGCAAAGGTGGTTAAATGAAGAAACGTGATCTGTTCGACGAACTGAAACATAGCATTGCAGACTTTCAACGCCATGAAGACGGCAAGCTTACTTTGCGTACGCACAAGGAAGCCCAGCCCACGGCGCCGTTGGTCAATGCGGATTTGATCCGCGATACACGGGAACAAATGAAAATGTCGCGTGGTGTGTTCGCGCGTTATTTGCACATTTCTGCGCGCACGCTGGAGAATTGGGAACAAGGCCGCTCAAAGCCCAACGAACAGGCGGCCACGCTGATCCTGTTGGTGCGAGAGTTCCCTGACACACTGACCAAGCTAAAAAAGCTGGCCGCCTAACAACTAGCTTCTCCCACCACGCCCGGTTTCCGAGTAAATCGAATATTGCGGATGAAACCGAATGCATCGTTTGCGTGACAACTTCTCAAAAAGTTACCAATACGTTACCGGCACGCGGAGGTGGGCAAAGCCCGCCGGGGACCTCAAGCGGGTTGCCGAGTTTGCACTCATCGGCCTTCCCTAGTCCCAGCATAACCACTCAACCGCGCTTCACCGCGCGGACGAGCTTTGGCTGCCGATCCGGGCTCATGATTTAATGCAGACATTGCGGAGGTTTGTGCCTATGCGCTTTCTTATGTTCGACGTAAAACCCTGGCCCGATCGGGTCGACCAGTATCTGGGCATCGCCGCTGGGTTGCGGCCGCAACTGGATGCGCTCGGCGGCTGCGAGTTCATCGATCGTTTTAGTCACTTGGAAGATCCCGCCTGGCTTTTATCATTTCAAATCTGGCGCGATGAAGCATCGTTGGTTCGATGGCGCCAGGACGCGCAACACCATGAAGCACAAGTCATTGGTCGCCATGAGGTGTTTGAAGACTACCGCATACGTGTCGGCGAAGTGGTGCGCGACGAAACCCCCGGCAAACCGGCATTTCAAATCTCGAACGTCCTGCGCGATCGCCCCTATGTGGTCCTCACCGAATCGCTTGGCGCCATTTCGCCTCCAGCGCAGTTTGCCAGCCTCTATCGCCCGGGCGCCACGCTGCGGGTCCTCGAGGCGCCATCCTTTGCGGCCGCCCTTGACGCAATGGAAGAGTGCCGAAACGGCGGCGTGGTCACGCGCGCCTGGATTGCTGTCGTGGAGCGCGACTACGGTTTATTTCAACGGGATCAGGCGCCGCAGGCATATCCGCCGGTCACGCGGCTTTAAACCCGCAATTTCGTCGTCCTTCACCGCCACGCTAGGAAAGGCGCCACAGCATCGCCAATTCGATAGAATATGCGGCCATGGCGCCGATGTGGCGCACATCGTCGCGTTCCTCAACACGCTGACCGGGCCGGTGCCGGAAAACTTCAAGAATGTGCCGGACTTGCCGGTTGGGCGTTTCGCCGCGACTCAGTAAGCCTCAATTCTTCGCCAGCCCATAGAGAGCGAGCGCCTTCACCCGCGCCGCGGCATGCTCCACGATCGGCGCGGGGTATTGCTTTCCAAGCACGATGCCAGAAGAAGCAAGATCTACACTGCTCGCGAGCCATGGTGCGTGGATCGCCGCACTGGATAAGCCTCGCAGCTCGGGTAGATAACGGCGGATGAATTTCCCGTCGGGATCGAATTTTTCCGATTGGGTGACAGGATTAAAGATGCGAAAATAAGGTTGAGCATCGCAACCAGTGGACGCCGCCCATTGCCAGCCGCCGTTATTCGCGGCGAGATCGAAATCATTCAAGTTATCGGCGAAGTATTTTTCGCCCCAGCGCCAATCGATCAATAAATCTTTCACCAGAAACGACGCGACGATCATGCGCAAACGGTTGTGCATAAATCCGGTTTGATTGATTTGACGCATCGCCGCGTCGACCATCGGATAGCCCGTGCGTGCCTCGCACCAGGCTTGGAATTTGTGCTTGTCGTTTTCGAATTTAAGTCCCGCATATTCCGATTTGAATGAACGTTCCGCCGCGTGAGGAAAGTGATAAAGAATATTGAAATAGAAATCACGCCAAATGAGCTCGGACAGCCACGTTGCTGCCCCTTCGTTGTGTTGCGCCGCGGCGATTCGTGCGAGTTCGCGTATCGAGATGGTGCCGAAACGATTGTGAACGGAAAGATAAGATACGCCCTTGATTCCGGGAAAGTCGCGTCGTTCCCTATATCCCGCCATGCGCGGCAGAAAATCTTGCAACGTGGCGCGCGCACCGGACATGCCCGGCTGGATGCCCAACTGCAATAAATTCGTCACGCGAAATCCCATGCCTTCCAGGCTGGGAATCGGCGTTTCGTCGGCTACTTTGGCAAGTCTGTCCAGAACTTTCTCGACCGGATAGGCCTTGAGAAAAAACGGGTCGAGCTTTTTCAGCCAAGCATTTTTGTATGGTGTGAATACCGTAAACGACCGCCCGGCCTGGGTCAGAATCTCGTCCTTCTCGAAAATGACCTGATCTTTGTACGAAAAAAAATCGACGCGATTCTCGGCGAGCTTTGCCGCCACGGCTTGATCGCGCAGAGCGGCTTGCGGCTCGTAATCGTGATTGGTGTAGACGGCCTGGACGTTGAGTTGCAAAGCCAAAGGCGGAATCTGTTCCAGCGCGCGGCCATGCCGCACGATCAGACCACCGCCATGTTTGACGAGTTCCTCATGCAACTCCTTCACGCTAAGCCAAATAAATTCGACCCGGCGATCGTTCTTGCTAGGCAAGGCATCAAGAATGTCCGTATCAAACACGAACACGCAATAGACCCGCGCGTGAGCGTTGAGCGCATGGTAGAGCGCGGCCTGATCCTCAATTCTAAGATCGCGGCGAAACCAACACAGTGCGCTGGAACGGTCCGTATATTCTCTGATTCAATCGACACGAAATTGTGCGCGACGCGCCAGGCGTTTACAATAGCGATGCCATGTACGCGAACCTCACCAATCACTTCCTAATCGCCATGCCACACATGGCCGACCCGAATTTTTCCAAAACGCTGACCTACATTTGCGAGCACAACGACAAGGGCGCCCTGGGACTGGTGGTTAATCGTCCCGGCGAAATAACGCTCGGCACGTTACTAGGCAAGGCTGATATCTCGCTTGACAATGACAAGTGGAAAGCGGTTCCCATCTATAACGGCGGGCCGGTGCAAACCGATCGCGGATTCGTTTTGCATCAGCCGGTTGGTTCGTGGCAATCCACACTCGCAGTGAATGATGTCGCAGGATTGACGACGTCCCGAGACGTGTTGCTATCGATGGTCGAAGGTAAAGGACCGGAAAAGATGCTGGTTGCACTCGGCTACGCGGGCTGGGCGGCGGGCCAACTGGAGCAAGAGATCAGGCATAACGGCTGGCTCACGGTCGAAGCGAATCTCGACGTCGTGTTCGATCTGCCGCCGGAAGCGCGGCTTAATGCGGCCATGGGCTTGCTCGGGATAAGCTTCGCGAACCTATCCAACCAGACGGGCCATGCTTAGCAAATCGACGCAATACTACTCCGCGGACCGATTTTCATCCTGCGGTGCTCAATGTACTACCGTACACCTGCGCTCCTCGAACGAAACTCGGTCCGCTCGCTACGTTTTGCATCGATCTGCTGGGGCTCGGTCGAAAAACCATCACGCGTCGCGATTTTCGCCATGCCTGGGACGGTCCTAGCTTTTGATTTCGGCTTGCGGCGCGTCGGCGTCGCCGTCGGCAATCGCGAACTTAGGATCGCCCATCCGTTGCAGACGTTATCCGCCGGCGATCGCGAATCGTTGCTGAAAGCCATCGACGCTCTGGTGAAAGAATGGCAACCGTCATTGCTGGTGATCGGCGATCCTAAACACCAAGACGGCCGGCCTCACGAATTGTCGCGGGAAATCCGACGTTTCATGGCGGAGCTCGCAGTTCGCACTCGAATTCACACCATCCTAAGCGACGAAAGTTTTTCCTCTGCGGTTGCATCGATGACGTTGCGCGCGGCGGGTGTATCGGGGCGCAAACAAAAGGCCAAGCTCGACAGCGTAGCCGCGCAGGAAATTTTGCAAGGCTATTTCGACAACCAGGTTGATCTTGACGCTACCCAGCACTGACCGGCCCAACGCCGAGGCGCTGGTGGCATCGCTGGCGGCGACAATGAAGCCGCACGTTACAGAGGCTACGTCGCTGGTCGGGATTTACACCGGCGGGGTGTGGCTGGCCGAGCGTTTACATTCGATGCTCGGAATCGTCGTTCCTCTCGGCACGCTGGACGTGACGTTTTATCGCGACGACTTTGACGAACGCGGCCTGCATCGCGACGCAAAACGCTCCACTATTCCGTTCGACGTCGCCGGCAAAGATATCGTGCTGGTAGACGACGTGCTGTACACCGGCCGCACTATCCGCGCGGCGATGAACGAGTTGTTCGACTATGGCCGCCCGGCGCGCATTCGCCTCGCCGCGTTGATCGATCGAGATCGCCGCGAGTTGCCGATCGCCGCGCAGTTTGTCGGCGCCACCATGACCGCGCCGGACGATGAAATGCTGGTGCTGGAGCGCAGCGATGCCGGGGCGCTTTCTTTCCGGCAACGGAAAAAGGAGCCGCGCTGATGCAGCGGAACGTGCAGCTCGATGAGGAAGGTAATCTGCAGCATCTGCTGACCATCGAAGGCATTCCTCGCGCACTCCTGTTTAAGATACTCGACACCGCCGATTCCTTCGTCGGTGTCACCGCACGCGAAGTCAAGAAGGTACCGCTGTTACGCGGCAAATCCGTATTCAATCTTTTCTTCGAACCCTCGACGCGCACGCGCACCACCTTCGAGATCGCAGCGAAACGCTTGTCCGCCGACGTCATAAATCTCAGCGTCGGCGCCTCCAGCACCAGCAAGGGCGAGACGCTGTTGGACACGGTGGCAAATCTGTCTGCCATGCACGCCGACATGTTCATTGTGCGCCACGCCACCAGCGGCGCGCCTCACCTCATCGCGCGCCACGTGGCGCCGGGTATCCATGTGATCAACGCCGGCGATGGTCGCCACGCCCATCCGACCCAGGCGTTGCTCGACATGTACACCATCCGCCATTACAAAAAACAATTCACTGGCCTGCGCGTCGCCGTGGTTGGCGATCTGCTTCATTCGCGGGTCGCGCGCTCGCAGATACACGCGCTGACGACCCTGGGCGTGCCCGAGGTGCGCGTGGTCGGACCGAAGACGCTCATTCCGCGCGACGTCGAAACCCTCGGCGTTCACATCTATCACGATATGGCGCGCGGCATCAAAGATTGTGATGTGGTCATGATGCTTCGTCTGCAAAGCGAACGCATGAACGGCACGCTGTTGCCGAGCGCCGGCGAATATTTCAGGTGCTACGGCCTGACGCCGGAAAAGCTCGCGCTCGCCAACCACGACGCTATCGTCATGCATCCCGGCCCAATGAACCGGGGCGTGGAAATCGATTCAGCGGTCGCTGATGGCCTCCAGTCGGTGATCCTGCCGCAAGTGACCTTCGGCATCGCCGTGCGAATGGCGGTAATGAGTATGTTGGCGGGGAACGGTTGAGCGACGCCGGAAATATTTTTCATTTTGTCATTACGAGTAATGCGGAATAATCTCGCAGTACGAGCATATGCCTGAAACGGCAATAGCAGAGCGGCTCTCCAAGGCACATGACGTGTAAGCAAAGGTGGAAGCGCCTCTTGAGGCATAGCATTCAAAAATGTCAAAAGCTCTAACGATACTCAGCCAAACCTTCGGTTACCCTGCTTTTCGCGGTGCGCAGGAGGACATCATCGGCCAAGTTGCCAACGGCGGCGACGCGCTGGTGTTGATGCCCACCGGTGGCGGAAAATCGCTGTGCTTCCAAATTCCCGCACTGTTGCGTGAGGGTGTCGGCATTGTTGTCTCGCCTCTCATCGCATTGATGCAAAACCAGGTGGATCAGTTGAAGCAGCTCGGCGTGCGCGCGGATTTTCTAAACTCGACACAATCGATCGATGCCGCCGAGCGCGTGCAACAGGACGCGCTCGCGGGCAAACTCGATCTCCTCTACGTGGCGCCGGAGCGCTTACTGACGGCGAGCTTTCTGCAATTGATGGAGCGGATGAGCATCGCGCTGTTCGCCATCGATGAGGCGCATTGCGTTTCGCAGTGGGGCCACGATTTTCGGCCGGAGTATCTGCAGCTTTCGATTCTGCACGAGCGCTTTCCTGACGTGCCGCGCATCGCCCTCACCGCCACCGCCGACGAATTGACGCGCGGGGAAATGATCAAGCGCCTCAAGCTTGAGGATGCACGGGTGTTCATCTCCAGTTTCGACCGGCCCAACATTCGCTACAGCGTGGTCGAAAAGCAGGACGCGCGACAGCAATTACTGCGTTTCCTGCGCGAGGAACATCCCGGCGACGCCGGCATTGTTTATTGCTTGTCGCGCAAAAGAGTCGACGAGACCGCCCATTGGCTCAAAGGCCACGGCGTCGCGGCGTTGCCTTATCACGCCGGAATGGACACCGGATCACGACGGCGCAACCAAGATAAATTTCTGCGCGATGACAGCATTGTCATGGTCGCGACCATCGCCTTTGGTATGGGCATCGACAAGCCGGACGTGCGCTTCGTTGCCCATTTGGATTTGCCGAAGAGTGTCGAGGGCTATTATCAGGAGACCGGCCGCGCCGGGCGCGATGGCCAGCCTGCGAATGCCTGGATGACGTACGGCTTGAGCGACGTGGTGCAGTTGAGCCGCATGATCGAACAATCGGACGCAGATGACTCCCACAAGCGCGTCGAGCGACACAAGCTCGACGCCATGCTCGGCTATTGCGAGACAGTTACGTGCCGACGGCAAATGCTACTGCAGTATTTCGGCGAGGCGGGCGCAGCGTGCGGAAATTGCGACACTTGCCTGGCGCCGCCGCAAACCTGGGACGGGAGCCTGGCGGCGCAACAAGCCCTGTCCACGGTATACCGCACCGGCCAACGCTTCGGCGCCGGCCATTTGATCGACGTGTTGCTCGGCAAGGCGACTGAGCGCGTGAAAAGCTTAAATCACGACTGCTTAAAAACCTTCGGTCTTGGCAGCGAGTTCGACGATAAACGCTGGCGTTCGGTATTTCGCCAACTGGTGGCGACGGGCTTGCTGCGGGTCGACCTCACCGGCTTTGGCGCATTGCAATTGAATGAAGCTTCAAGGCCCGTGCTGCGCGGCGAACAAGCCGTGCGCTTTCGCCGCGAGCTGGAAATCGAGAGGAAGAAAACGCCCAAGATCCACAGCGCGGTTCCGCCCGGTTTGCCGGCGGATAGGCGCGAATTATTGGAGACCTTACGCACGCTGCGCCGCAAGTTGGCCGAGGAGCACGGCGTCGCTTCGTTCGTAATCTTCCATGATTCGACCTTGATGCAGTTGGTCATGCAGCGGCCGCAGAACCGCGCACAGTTGGCGCAAATCAGCGGCATCGGTACGCAAAAGCTCGAACGCTACGGTGTGTCTCTGTTGGACGTGTTGCGAGCACATGCCGCATAATACGCCCCGCCCATGTCCTTCTGAAGAGCCCTTCGCTGCGCTCGAGGGTAAACTGACATAACCCACCTTTAGCGTATGAAAATCCACATCAAAAACGGCCGTCTGGTCGACCCTAAAAATCGGATCGACTCGGTACAAGATGTCTTCATCGCTGCGGGAAGAATTATCGCGATCGGGGTATTGCCCGAGGGCTTCCACGCCAACCGTTCAATCGATGCGAGCAACAT
>JALYOK010000380.1 GCA_030856925.1 Pseudomonadota bacterium | reverse complement strand
AACCCGCCGTGAAAAAACCCGCGGTGAAAAAAGCCGCGCCGGCGAAAAAACCTGCGGCCAAGAAAGCTGCGCCATCAAAGCCGGCAGTCAAGCGTAAGCCCAATGCGGCCTTCATGAAGGCCATGAACGTGAGCCCGGCTTTGGGCGCGGTCATCGGCAGCGCGCCGGCGCCGCGCACCGAAGTTACCAAGAAGATCTGGGCCTATATCAAAAAGAACGGGTTGCAAGATCCCGCCAACAAACGCATGATCAATGCGGACGATAAGCTCAAAGCAATTTTCGGCAGCAAGAAGCAAGTTTCAATGTTCGAGATGACGAAATTGGTCAGCGCACATTTGAGCTAAGCAATTCACAAACCTTAGGGCGCCAGTCTTTCCAATGACCAGCGCTGATCCTCGCCGCGTCGATAGAGGAGTCGATCATGCAAGCGGCTTTGCCGCCCTTGCCAAAGCTCGATCGACGCGGGCTTAACGCTATAGCCCCCCCAGAAGGGCGGTAATGGCACCGGATCCTTGAAGCGCTCCCCGGCGGATGTGAACTCCTGCTCCAACCATGCTCGGCTGGCTATGGCGCGGCTTTGCGGCGACGCCCAGGCGCCGATTTGGCTTAGCCGCGGCCGGCGGCCGAAGTAATGGGCGGAGTCCTCACTCGCCACTTTTTTAACCAACCCTTCGATCCGGACTTGGCGCTCCAGTTCCACCCAATGAAACACCAGCGCCGCCCAGGGATGGGCGGCGAGTTGCTGGCCCTTGTGGCTGTCATAGTTGGTGAAAAAGGAAAACCCATTATCGTCGACGTCCTTGAGTAACACGATGCGCGCGGCGGGCCGACAATCGGTAGTCACGGTCGCTAAGGTCATGGCCGTCGGTTCGGGTAGGTCGGCGGCAATGGCTTCCTTCAGCCATTTGTCGAATTGCTGTACGGGGTCGGCGTGGACATCGCACTCGGCGAGGGAGGCGAGTTGATATTCCTTGCGTAGATCGGCAATCGACTTAGTCATGGGCGGAACCCGAATGATGTTGGCTTATGGAAATGGTTGCCTGCAGAGCCGCGCTGGTACGGGGTGGCCTCGGGCCATTGCCTCACAGGCCCACGGTTCAAATAATTCGCTATCATGCTGCCAAGCTTACCACTGCGCCGATGGCAGCGGCCAAGCTTCACCAAGCAATTCATAAGACCGCAGGCGCGAAGCATAATCGCCGGTAACGGTAATCACCATGAGTTCGTCGGCGGCGAATTGGTGTTGAATTTCCTTTAAACGCGTTACGACTTTGTCCGCCGCGCCGATCACGGAGCGGGCGCGGCGCCATTGCATGCGCGCTTTTTCTTCGTCGCTATAGCGATTTTGAGGGGGCTGTAATAGGGCAACATGATGCCGCCGACGCCGACGCGGATGCGCTCGGTGGCGCTGGCGATGCGGGTAAGGAGAATCTCCGGGCAGGGATCGGCAAGGCCCAGCAAGCCGTGATGCTCAGCCAGCCAATAACGATGATAGCCCCAACGATCTGCCGCTTGCGCCAGTTCCAACGTCGCCTGCAAAGCGTCCGTAGCGGTGCGGTTACTCGGGATCGGCGATTGGTCTAGGATGGAGAGGCGGGTTTGTGGCAATTTAGTGGGCATCTATCGATTTTTTCGCGCACCCCTCACCCCCGCGCGCTCCCGCATTGCGGGAGAGCGCGTTGAATCCCCTCGCCCCTCCGGGGAGAGGGTGCAGGGTGAGGGGGGAGTGCATATTTCCCGCACGAACAACGTTAGGATTTCTGCCCCCAAGAGTCCCGCAACGTCACCGCGCGATTGAACACCGGGTTACCGGCGGTGTGGTCTTTAACATCGGCGACAAAATACCCGTTGCGCTCGAACTGGAAACGGTCTTCAGGTTCAGCATCCGCGAGCATGGGTTCGACATACGCGGTAATAGTTTTCTTCGAATCGGGATTAAGATCAAGTTTGTAATCACGATCGCCGGCGCCGGGATGAGACGCGTTGAACAAGCGGTCGTAGAGTCTCACTTCGGCATGGACGGCGTGCTTGGTCGACAGCCAATGGATATTGCCTTTGACTTTGCGCGTCTCCGAACCCGCGGCGCCGCTCTTGGTTTCCGGGTCGTAGGTGCAATGAATCGCTACCACCGTTCCATTTGCGTCTTTATCCACCTTGACGCATTTGACGATGTAACCGTAGCGCAAACGCACCTCCACGCCGGGCGCGAGGCGGAAATAACCTTTGCTGGGCGCCTCCATAAAATCATCGCGTTCTATCCACAACTCTTTACTAAGTTTGACCACGCGCTTTCCTAAATCGGGTTTTTGCGGATGATTGGGCGCAAAGCAATCTTCCTGTTGCCCCTCCGGATAGTTATCGAGGATAAGCTTTAACGGATCGAGCACCGCGATGCCGCGCGGCGCACGTTCGTTTAGATCTTCGCGCACGCAATCTTCCAGCACACTCATGTCGATCAGGGAAGCCGCCTTGGACACGCCGATGCGCTCGCAGAACAACCGCAGTGCTTCCGGAGTGAACCCGCGCCGGCGCGCACCGACCAGGGTGGGCATACGCGGGTCGTCCCAGCCGTCGACATAGTTGCCTTCAACCAGTTCGATCAGCAAGCGCTTCGACAGCACCGTGTAGGTGAGATTGAGCCGCGCAAATTCGTATTGGTACGGCCGGTAGGGCGCCGGCACGTTTTCCACCGACCAGTCGTACAGCGGCCGATGGTCCTCGAATTCCAGCGTACAAATGGAATGGGTGATGTGCTCCAGCGCATCGGAGATTGCATGGGTGAAGTCGTACATCGGATAAATCGACCACTGGTCGCCGGTGCGGTGATGGTGGAAGTGGCGGATGCGCCACAGCACCGGATCGCGCAGATTGATATTCGGCGACGCCATGTCGATCTTGGCGCGCAGCACGTGGGCGCCGTCGGGAAATTCACCGGCGCGCATGCGGCGGAAAAGATCGAGATTCTCATCGGCCTTTCGGTCGCGGTAGGGGCTATTCTTGCCCGCCTCGGTCAAGCTACCGCGATGGCTGCGTATTTCGTCAGCGGACAGGCTATCCACGTAGGCTTTACCGCCACGGATCAAGTGCTCGGCGTACTCATATATCTGTTCGAAATAGTCGGAGGCGTAATAAAGATGCGGCCCCCAATCGAAGCCCAACCATTTCACCGAGTCGAGTATGGAATCGACGTACTCGGTGTCTTCTTTGACCGGATTGGTGTCGTCGAATCGCATATGACAGGCGCCGCCGTAGTCGCGCGCCAGGCCAAAATTAAGGCAGATGGATTTCGCGTGGCCGATGTGCAGATAGCCGTTGGGCTCCGGCGGAAAGCGCGTCGCAACACGGCCGGCATGTTTGCCGCTGCGATTGTCTTCGTCGATGATATTGCGCAGAAAGTTCGCGGCGCGGGATTCGGGCGCTGGGGATTTCATGCCAGATAAGGAACCTCTGAAAGATCTTGATTCTAGCGTATTCCAGTTCGCATTCAAAAATGAAACGCGTCAGAGCGCGTTAGGCGACGAGACAGTACAAGAGGGTACTTTGATGCGCCGCGCCAGCGATGACGCGGTTTAACTTTTGAATGCGAACTGGAATTACTTCGGCAAGCCACCCTTGTCGCTAACGCTGCCAAAGCGGGGATCCGTCGCCTCGAATTGCCAGCGCACTTCGAACTTGCCTTCGCTGCCGAAAGCGCAGCGCACGTCACCGCTGAGTTCGCTGGCGCCGCTGGTTTCGTTGATCACCAATTCCGGCCCGGTGGAAATGGGGCAATCCAACTCGAGGGAAAAGCTCAGTTTTTCGGCGGTGATCGGTTTAGTTTTTTCCGGGTCGGCATATAGCTTGATGGTTCCCCAAGCCCGGCGGTGGTTGTCGGACCATTCGCGTTTAACGTTCCAGTCCCACCAGACGCCACCGGGTGTTAATGGCGGGTCGCGAGATTCCTGTGCCGACCCGGGGGCCGCAATGAAAATAAATCCGATAAGAAGAGTTTTAAAGAAAATCGGCGACACGTTGTGACCCCTTCTTAAAGTGGATTGTGTAAAATGACATGCTGAAACTGCACGTTTGGTGTCCTCTTTGGAGGTCTAGAGTGACAACGTCAATATTGGTTTTAGTTTCAAGACCAAGTCGAAGCATGAATTATAATTGATGAAGTATTCGGATTTTTTCTTTCTTTATCCGCGTGGCGCCGCGGACCAACCGGTCTTCACGGTTACTTCAAACGCATCAGCGAATGCTATGGCGGCCGCGACCGGGTGATCGCTATGAGCCGCGGCCAGCTCACGCATCAACATCCTTTGACCCGCTAGTGCTATTTCCCGGTATCGGATGTCGGCCTTCGCATGCCGCTAGTTTTTTGCCAACCCTTCAGCGTTTGTCGCAGCAATAAATCACGTAGAATGTGAGCGCGATGGACGGCCCCCAAACTTATCAACGAATGGCAGACGAAACCTTGATGTTGCGCTACCGCGACGGCGAGTTGCCCGCTTTTGAGCCGCTCTACCAGCGCCACAAGGGCGGGGTGTATCGCTATTTATTGCGAGGTTGCGGCAGCAGTTCTTTGGCCGACGAGCTATTTCAAGAAGTGTGGCTGTCCCTGGTCAAGGCGCGCGAACGGTACACACCCAGCGCGAAGTTCGCGACCTATCTGTATCGCATTGCTCACACTCGTTTGATCGATTATTACCGTCAACACGGCATACAACTGGAATCGCCTTTGCCCGACGAGGAGGAAGGCGACGGCTGGCAAGGCCAAAATCACGATAGCCCGGAGCACATTGTCGCGGCGCAGCAGCAAGCTGTGCGGGTGTTGGATGTGATAGACAATCTGCCGATCGAACAGCGTCAAGTGTTTTTGTTGTTCGAAGAAGGGGGCCTCACTGTGGAGGAGATTGCCGAGGCAACCAGTGTATCCAAGGAAATCGCGAAGAGCCGGCTGCGTTACGCTTTCAACAAGCTGCGCCGCGCTTTTGAGGAATGGCGATGAGCAGCGACCCGGAGGATCTCGCCTTCGACGTCTATCTCGCACGCGGCTCCAATCTGTCGCAACGCTATCGCATTGAGGCGACCGATAAGCCCGGCGCCGCACTCGATTCGCTGATTTTGACGGCGTCCCGCCGGGCGAAAGTGTCGATGGCGGAGATGGCGGTTGCGCCGTGGTACCAACGCTGGAGGGCGCCGCTCGTGGTCGCCGCCGTGCTGGTGCTCGGTGTCGGCGTGGCGTTGCGCACCGTGTTGCAGGAAACCAAGTTAGGCGCGCCGCCGCCCGTCGCTCCCGCTTCTCCTGCTAAGAGCATACCCGCGCCTGTGGCGCCGGCGATGGAATCGGCCGACGGCAAAGCGCCTGCGCCTTCCGAGCCCACCGGCCAGTTGATGGGCGACCCTTTGCCTATGCCCAAGGATGCCGGCGCCATAACCAACAACGATTTGCGACAAGAAAAATCGAGCCAGTCGGAAGAGATCATCGTCGAGCCGGAAATAGCCCCACCAGTTCCCGCCCCGCCGACTCCTGTACCGGAGAGTGCAGCCGGTGGAACGACCACCGAGCCAGAGTCCAATGGCCCAAGGACACCCCGTACCGGTGCGGCGATGGGCAAAGATGCCTTGGAGAGCCAAGCAGGGAGCGGATCTCCAGGCGTTGTTCTCGATCACGAAAAATCAGAGACGCGCCTCGAGCAGGATACGCAGCCAGATAAATCGGCAGGCGAACTTGAAAAAAGCGACGATGAGCTCCTGGCTCCGCGCCGCGAACAAGTGTCGCCCGAGTCCGCTGAGGGGGCGGCGCCGCCCGCCGCATCTGCGTCGCCACCAGCAATGCCGGTCGAAGCCGATGCCCCCGCTGCACAATCTGCGCCTTTGGGCGCTGGCCCGCGGCTGCCTCAAGGTAATTTGCCCATCGTCGACGGTAAAACCTTCCGCGCGAATTCTGCCGAGCTCAAGCGCCGGGCCGAGGCAAAGGAAAAAGAAGAAGAAGAAATGCGCGCCGCGGCGAAGATAGCCGACGGTGCGGGGGAAGCGCCGGAACCGTGGCTGCGCCGAGTCGCCGAACTACGCCGTCTCGGGCGCGATGAGGAGGCAAAAGCCGAACTGGAGCGATTCCGCAAACGCTATCCGGACTACCCGGCGCCTCCGGAAAGATAGTTCGGTCTTGACTTTATTCAAACAAAGAATTGGATATGGCTTTTGGCGCGCTAATCATCGGCGATGAAATTCTCAGCGGGAAGCGCCAGGATAAGCACTTTGTAAAAATCATCGACATCCTCCGGCAACGCGGTTTGGATTTGGCCTGGTGCGAATATTTGGGCGACGATCCGAACCGCATCACGGCAGTTCTGCTGCGTACTTTTATATCAGCGGATATAGTGTTCAGCTTTGGTGGCATCGGCGCGACGCCGGACGATCACACGCGCCAATCCGCGGCAAAGGCGCTGGGCGTGCCGATCGCGCGCCATCCGGAAGCCGCCAAGGAGATCATCGATCGCTTCGGCGACGCGGCGTATCCAAACCGCGTTAGGATGGCCGAATTCCCTCAAGGCGCCGCACTGGTGCCGAACCCGTTCAATCGCATCGCCGGCTTTAACGTCGGTCATCATTATTTTTTACCGGGGTTTCCGGAAATGGCGTGGCCGATGATGGAATGGGTCCTCGATTCCTATTACACACATCTATTCAATGCCACGCCGCCGGTGGAGGAAGCGATTATCACCGAGGGCGCCGGCGAAGGCGATCTGATCGATGCCATGAACGACATTGTCGCCCGCTATCCCGACCTCAAGCTGTCCAGTCTGCCGAGGCTAGTGGTCGATAATCGGCGTATCATAGAAATCGGTATCAAGGGCGCGCCGGGACCGGTGGCGGAAGCCATGGCCGTCATGAAAGAGGCGGTGGCGGCCTTGGGATATCGCTACACGGACAAAGGTTGAATTTTGTCGCAACAGCTTGGGTTGCTTGGTGCTGCGCTTTCAAAGGAAACCGTTTCAAGTAACGCACTACATCAATCGATTTCAATAAGGGGGAGTTAACGATGGCGAGTATTTTGGACATTGAAGGCGTGGGCGAGCAATACGCGGACAAGCTGAAAGCAATGGGAATCGCATCGACGGACGCGCTGTTAGAAAAAGGTTGCACCGCGAAGGGTCGGACGGAAATCACCCAAAAAAGCGGCATCGGCGCCAAGCTTATTTTGCGCTGGGTCAATCACGCGGACTTTTTCCGCATCAAAGGCGTCGCGGGTCAATACGCCGAACTTCTGGAAGCGATCGGGGTCGATGCGATCGTTGAGCTTTCCAAGCGCAAACCGGAAAGCCTGTATGAGGCCATGGTGAAATGCAATACGCAAAAAAGGGTGGTGCGAGCACTGCCTTCTCAGCACAAAGTCATCGATTGGGTTGCCCAGGCCAAAGCTTTGCCACGTAAAGTACAACACTGAGTTAGACTAGGTTTGGCGAGCTATTTGTTATTTCACGTTTTCGCACAAATCGTATGAGCCGGGGGAAAATCCTTCCGGCTTTTCCTTTTTTTGAGGGAGTTTAACAGTATGAATCGGATCTCGAAAACAGTTGGCGTGACGATGTTAGGGTTGGTTGCGCTCACTGGCGAACAATGCCTCGCTGCGGAAGATCCGCTTTGGGCGCTGCTCAAAAAAGGTGGCTATGTCATTCTTATGCGTAACAGCGCCGTCGACGAAGGGTTAGGCGATCCTAAAGGTTATAAGGTCGCAGACTGCGCGACGCAACTCAATCTCACTGCTAAAGGCAAAGCGGAAGCAAAAAAGATCGGTGAGGAATTCAAGAAACGCAAAATTCCGATCAAGCAGGTGCTGACCAGCGAGTTTTGCCGTACCAGAGAGACCGCCGCGCTGGCGTTCGGTAAAGCGGAGACGTGGGAGCCGCTGAATTCCTTCTACGATAAGCCGATGCGAAAATCGGAACAGACGCGCTTACTGCATCAGCGCATGGAGAATGCGCCCAAAGGCGGCAGCAATCTGGTGTTGGTGACCCACGGTTACAATATCACCTCCGCGACGGGCTTGAATCCTGATCCGGGCGATATGCTGATTATCGAGCCGGCGTTCAAAGTCGGCTACCGAGTGGTCGGAGAATTGTCCGCGAAAAAATAGCGCATTCCTAATTTCGGCATGCCGGAGAGGCAATGGCCCGAGGCCGCCCCGTACCAGTGGGGCTTCCAGGGCATGCATCACTACCAGGTATTATTCAAGGAATTCTTGGCTTCACCATTCTTTGAGCGAACAATCTAACGGACTGCTTTAGAATAGTTTTGGACGAAACGAAGCACGACACCAACGCTGCGGCATCGGTTTTCAACCCCGGCGTTAAGCTGCGCGAAGTATGGGGTTGGTCGATGTATGACTTCGCCAACTCCGGTTACACCACGGTCGTCATCACCGCGTTGTTCAACGCCTACTTTGTTGGCGTCGTCGCAAAAGGTCAGTCGTGGGCGACGCTGGCCTGGACCCTGGCGCTGTCGGTTTCCTATTTACTAATCATCTTCACAGCGCCCGCCGTCGGCGCCTACGCCGACAATCATGCGGCGAAGAAAAAACTACTGGCGCTATCTACTGTTGGCTGCGTGGCGTTCACGGCCGCGATGTACTGGGTCGGTCCCGGCGACGTGGCGTTGGCGATGGTGTTGATCCTGCTGTCGAATTTTTTTTACGGGAGCGGCGAGAATCTCATCGCCGCCTTTTTGCCGGAACTCGCACGCCCCCACGCCCTTGGCAAGGTATCGGGCTGGGGCTGGAGCTTTGGTTACCTGGGCGGTTTGACCAGTTTGGGCGTCGCCCTGGTGTATGTGAATTGGGCGAAAGATACCGGCGCGGGCGCGGCCGCGTTTGTGCCGGTCGCGATGGTGCTGACGGCGCTACTGTTCGCGCTTGCGAGCGTGCCGACATTCGTGTATCTGCGTGAACGCAGCCTCCCGCCGACGATGACGGGAAGCGCCCTCGGCGATTCGTGGAGGCGCTTCGTTTCGACGCTGCGTCAAGTCCGCGGCTATCGCGATTTTATGCGCTTCCTGGTATGCGGCGCCTGTTATCAAGCGGGGATTTCGACGGTAATCGCGCTCGCGGCTATTTATGCCGAACAGGTCATGCACTTCGTCACGCAACAAACCTTGTTATTGATCATGGTGGTCAACATCACCGCCGCCATTGGCGCCCTGGCGTTCGGTTTCCTGCAGGATCGAATCGGCCATCGCACGACTTTGGCGATAACGCTGATCGGCTGGATCGTTATGACCTTGCTGGCATTTTTCAGCACCGGCGCGCCGATGTTCTGGGTGGCTGCCAACCTCGCGGGCGTGTGCATGGGCGCCAGCCAGTCCGCCGGCCGCGCCATGGTGGCGGTTTTCGCGCCGCAACATCGCCGTGCAGAATTTTACGGCCTGTGGGGCGTGGCGACCAAATTTTCCGCAGTGATCGGGCCGCTGACCTATGGTCTCGTAACGTGGCTCTCGGACGGCAATCATCGCCTCGCGATCTTGATCAGCGGACTGTCGTTCGT
>JALYOK010000372.1 GCA_030856925.1 Pseudomonadota bacterium | reverse complement strand
GCCCTTGCCAAGACGGTGAAGTAGCATGATCGACGTCAGACGCCTTCGCAGCACCGACCTCGATTTTAAAGTGCAACTCGCGAAATTGACGTCATTTGAAGGCGCACAAGATGAGCAAATCGATGTTTCGGTCGCCGCCATTTGCCAAGATGTGAAGCAGCGCGGTGATGTCGCGGTGATCGACTACACGGCCCGCTTTGACAAGCTGGAGGCCTCGTCCATGGCCGATCTTGAGCTATCGCAAAGCGCGTTGCAGACCGCGCTGGCGGGAATCTCTCCGGTTCAGCGCGATGCGCTGCAACAGGCGTCGAAGCGGATTCGGGCTTATCACGAACAACAAAAAGTCAGTTCGTGGCAATACACCGAAGCGGATGGAACGGTGCTCGGCCAGCAGGTCACGGCCTTGGATCGCGTCGGCCTTTATGTGCCCGGCGGCAAAGCCGCTTATCCATCATCGCTGTTGATGAACGTGATTCCGGCAAAAGTCGCGGGTGTCGGCGAATTGATACTTACCACGCCGACACCGAATGGCGAACGTAATCCGTTGGTGCTCGCCGCCGCCGCCATCAGCGGCGTCGATCGCGTGTTCACCATCGGCGGCGCGCAAGCGATCGCTGCATTGGCCTACGGCACAGAATCGATTCCCCAAGTCGACAAAATTTGCGGCCCGGGTAACGCATATGTCGCCGCCGCCAAGCGCCGCGTATTCGGCGTGGTCGGCATCGATATGGTGGCGGGGCCGTCGGAAATTCTGGTGATTTGCGATGGCAAAACCGACCCTGATTGGATCGCGATGGACTTATTTTCACAGGCGGAACATGACGAAATCGCCCAGGCGATTTTGCTTTGCCCCGACGCGGCTTTTATCGAGAGCGTGGCGCTGAGTATCGCGAAACTAATTCAAACCATGCCGCGCGCGAAAGTGATTGCGGCATCGCTCGCGAATCGCGGCGCATTGATCCACGTGCGCGACCTTAACGAGGCCTGCGCCGTTGCCAACGAAATCGCGCCCGAACATTTGGAGCTGTCGGTGGAAAATCCAGAACAATGGACGGCCAAGATCAAACACGCCGGCGCCATTTTCATGGGCCGCTATAGCTCCGAATCCTTGGGCGATTACTGCGCGGGACCGAATCACGTGCTACCGACTTCGCGCAGCGCGCGCTTCTCGTCGCCGCTCGGCGTATACGATTTTCAGAAGCGTTCCAGCATCATCAACGTGTCGCAAGCCGGCGCGCGAACGCTGGGAAATATCGCCTCGATTCTGGCGAACGGCGAAGGTTTGCCGGCCCATGCACGCGCGGCGGAAATGCGCTTTAAGCCGTGATTCTATGAGCCGCTACTGGAGCGACATCGTACGTGACTTGACGCCCTACGTGCCTGGCGAGCAGCCCAAGTTCACTAACCTAATCAAGCTAAACACCAACGAAAATCCCTATGGCCCCAGCCCCAAGGTGCTGGCGGCGCTACAGGCGGAAGTCGGCAATTCGCTGCGCCTCTATCCCGATCCGAACAACGATAAGCTCAAGCGTGTTATCGCGGACTTTCACCACCTCGCCCCCGATCAGATTTTTGTCGGCAACGGCTCCGACGAGGTGCTGGCGCATACTTTTCTGGCGTTGCTCAAACACGATACGCCCACGCTGTTTCCGGATATCACTTACAGTTTCTATCCCGTGTACTGCCGCTTGTACGGCATCGGCTTTCGCGAAGTGCCATTAACCGAGTCATTCGAGATTTCCGTCGACGATTACCGGCAACCCAACGGCGGCATCATCTTCGCCAACCCTAATGCGCCCACCGGGCGGCTGGCGTCGGTGTTAGAAATCGAACGCTTGCTGTTGGCCAACAGTGAGTCGGTGGTGGTGGTAGACGAAGCCTACGTCGATTTCGGTGGGTCATCCAGCGCGCATTTGGTGAACGATTATCCGCAACTGCTAGTCATTCATACTTTATCGAAGTCTCATGCCCTCGCCGGCCTGCGGGTCGGCTACGCCCTCGGCCAGGCAGCGCTGATTGACGCATTGAATCGGGTGAAGGACAGCTTCAATTCCTATCCTCTGGGTCGACTCGCCCAGGCCGGCGCCACCGCCGCGATCGAGGATCGGGCTTGGCTCAAGACCACTTGCGAGAAAGTGATCGCCAGCCGGGTTAGACTGGTATCGGAACTCGGTCGCTTGGGGTTCGAGGTATTACCCTCGGCCGCGAACTTTATTTTCGCCCGCCATGCGAACCACAAAGGTGCGGAACTCGCTACTCAGTTACGTGAACGCAGCATTATCGTGCGCCATTTCAGCAGACCTGCACGCATCGCGGCCTTTCTCCGCATTACTGTGGGCACCGATGACCAGTGCGATGCGCTGGTCGCCGCACTTGGAGAAATCCTTAATGATTGACGGTCGATTTCTACGTGGTATATTGGCTAAAATGACGTCGTTTTCATCGCCATCCAACTACGTGTAAGCTTAAGGTCGGAACAACTGAAGAAAACGAAACGCCTGGTGATTGTTTCTGTGTTTGACGACCCGCCATTTCCCTAGCCCCACTCATTCTGCGGTGTAGCCTACCTCTATCCTCTCAAAGCCGTTCATGCGCTCTGCCCAAGTCTTTCGCAACACGCTGGAAACTCAGATTTCGGTAAGTATCGAACTCGATGGCGCCGGTAACGTTAAACTCGCCAGCGGCGTGCCATTTCTGGACCATATGCTGGATCAAATCGCCCGTCATGGCATGTTTGATCTCGCAGTCGAAGCTAAGGGCGATCTACATATCGATGCTCATCACACGGTCGAAGACATTGGCATCACCCTGGGCCAGGCGTTCGCGAAAGCGGTAGGCGACAAGAAAGGCCTGCGCCGCTACGGCCATGCCTACGTGCCGTTGGATGAAGCCTTGTCGAGGGTCGTTTTGGACTTATCCGGCCGCCCTGGCTTGGAATATCACGTTAATTACACCCGCGCCCGGGTGGGCGAATTCGATGTCGATTTGGTGCATGAATTCTTTCAAGGGTTCGTGAATCATGCCTTGATTACCTTGCAAATTGACAACCTGCGCGGAGTAAACGCTCACCATCAGGTCGAAACCGTATTCAAGGCGTTTGGCCGAGCGCTGCGAATGGCCTCGGAAGTCGATCCGCGCGCGGAAAATATCATCCCGTCGACCAAAGGCTCGCTCTAGTGTCGTGCTCGAAATCAATGGGATACAACTAGCGATTGATGGTTCGTTATGGGTCGTATTGCAGTCATTGATTACGGTATGGGAAACCTGCATTCAGTTGCAAAGGCGTTGGAGCTTGCCGCCCCGAGCGAGCATATCGAAGTCACCGGTGATCCCGATGTCGTCGCGAGGGCGGATCGGGTGGTCTTCCCCGGCCAGGGCGCAATGCCGGACTGTATGCGCGAACTCGATGCGCGTGGGCTACAGACCGCCTTGTTGCAAGCCTCACGCAGCAAGCCGTTTCTGGGGCTTTGTATCGGACTGCAAATGCTGTTCGATCACTCCGAGGAAGGCGATATCGCCGGGCTGGCAATTTTGCCGGGCAAGGTGGTGCGCTTCACCGCCGGTAGTATGGTCGACGGCGACGGTCGGAAGCTAAAAGTCCCGCACATGGGCTGGAACCAAGTCTGGCAAGACCATATCCATCCCCTGTGGCGTGGCATCGAAAACGCTGCGCGTTTCTATTTCGTCCACAGTTATTATGCAGTCGCCGAAAATACCGCCCACATTTTTGGCCACACCGATTATCCGACCCCATTCACCTGCGCCGTTGCCAAGGATAATCTTTTTGCCGTGCAATTTCATCCGGAAAAAAGCCAGGCCAGCGGGTTGCAGTTGCTATCGAACTTTGCCAAGTGGCAGCCATGAACTCAAGATAAAAGATGATCATTATTCCAGCAATCGATCTCAAAGACGGCCACTGCGTGCGCTTAAAGCAGGGGGAAATGTTAACTGCCACCGTGTTCTCAGAAGACCCCGGCGCTATGGCGCAGCGCTGGAAAGATCTCGGCGCTAAGCGCCTACATCTGGTCGACTTGAACGGCGCCCACGCCGGTAAACCCAAGAATCTCAGCGCGATCAAGGCGATACTCGATGCGCTTGACGGCGAAGTCCCAGTGGAGTTGGGGGGTGGTATTCGCGATATGAACACTATCGAGACCTACCTCGACGACGGCATCGATTGGGTGATCCTGGGCACGGCGGCGGTGAGGAATCCGGGCTTCCTGCATGAGGCGTGCGATGCCTTTCCCGGCCATATTATGGTGGGTCTGGATGCAAGAGACGGCAAAGTTGCCGTCGACGGATGGTCCAAGCTTACCGGCCACGACGTGATCGATTTGGCGAAGCGATTTCAAGATTACGGCGTGGAGGCGGTTATCTATACCGACATCGGTCGCGACGGCATGATGAATGGTGTCAATATCGACGCCACGGTCAGGCTAGCGCAGGCGCTATCGGTGCCGGTGATCGCAAGCGGCGGCATTACCAATTTGGACGATATCAAGTCGCTGTGCGCTGTGCAAAGTGAAGGCATTACCGGCGCCATCACGGGCCGCGCCATCTATGAGGGCACCTTGGACTTCAACGCGGCGCAAAAACTGGCGGATCAGCTCAGCCTAATTTTAGCCCCTAGTCCTTAGCCCCTAATCGTGGGCTTAGCCAAACGCATCATCCCCTGTCTCGATGTAAACGCCGGTCGGGTCGTCAAGGGCGTTAATTTCCTCGAACTGCGCGACGCCGGCGATCCGGTCGAAATCGCCCAACGCTATGATAGCGAGGGCGCCGACGAGTTAACATTTTTAGACATTACCGCAAGTTCCGACGAGCGGGGCCTGCTGTTGCCGATTATTACAGCGGTCGCCTCGCAAGTTTTTATTCCGCTGACCGTGGGCGGCGGCGTGCGCAGCGTCGAGGACGTACGTCAGTTGTTGAACGCCGGGGCAGACAAAGTGAGCATTAACACCGCAGCCGTACAGAATCCGCAGTTGATCACCGATGCAGCTAACAAGGTCGGCTCGCAGTGCATTGTAGTCGCCATAGATGCTAAGCAAGTAAAGACCGGCGCCCAGCCTAGCTGGGAGGTGTTTACCCACGGTGGCCGTCGTGCTGCGGGGATCGATGCGGTACAATGGGCGCAGCAAATGGTTGCTGCGGGCGCCGGAGAATTGTTATTGACCAGCATGGATCGCGATGGCACCAAACAGGGCTTCGATCTGGCTCTGACGCGGGCGATTTCCGACGCAGTGGACGTGCCGATCATCGCCAGCGGCGGCGTCGGTAATTTGCAACACCTCGTCGAGGGCATACTGCAGGGCCGCGCCGACGCGGTGTTAGCGGCAAGTATTTTTCACTATGGCGAGTTTACCGTGCGTCAGGCGAAGGAATATATGGCGGCCTGTGGTATTGAGGTGCGGACCTAGAGACTAGGGGCTAGGGACTAGCAAGAACCAACGGTGTTCTAGCCCCTAGCCCCTAATCCCTAGCCCCTAAAACGATGGAAAACTGGTTAGACCAAATCGCCTGGACCGCCGAAGGCCTAGTTCCAGTCATCGCTCAGGACGCCTCTAGCGGCAAAGTGTTGATGTTTGCCTGGATGAACCGGGAATCATTGCGCCTGACTCGGGAAACGGGCAAGGCGGTGTACTGG
>JALYOK010000451.1 GCA_030856925.1 Pseudomonadota bacterium | reverse complement strand
ACAAAACGTTGAGGGTTTTTTTACACAACACAAACTAATACGAAGCAGTATGGATCAAAACGTTGTCCCCAAATCACACATTTAATCTGCGCCAGACACTTGCAAGCCAGGGTTGCTGTTGTCGCGGGACGCCTGCCGGGCGGTAATAGTGAGAAAGCTCTACGAAACGGGCGCTGGCCATATAGCGCCGCCACGTTTCAAGGTCGTGATACGCACCATAGCGCCCAGCGTTCCAGCCTTCACCATTATCGCCGCGCGGGTTTGAAGTGAATAACACACCACGCGATTTCAGCGTCGCATGCAATTCCCGCAATACACGCGGCAACTCTTGGCTGGGGATATGAAACATCGCGGCATTGGCAAATACGCCATCGAATTGGTTTTTAGGCAGGTCGAGGTTGAGGAAATCCTGCTGCCACACCTCACAACCGCTGTAAGCGCGCGCCATTGCGGCAGAACGAGCGGCGCCCTCTAAACCGATCGCAACATGACCGAGGTCGGCAAACACCTTGAGGTCGCGTCCCGGCCCACAGCCAAAATCGAGTATCACAAAGGGCGGCTTCCCCTCTAGGGCCAGCAGCAGTGCTTCGATGTTCTGACTGACGTCGTGGTCGCGCGTGCCTTCCCAGAAATCTTCGGCACGCTGGTTGTAATGTTCCAAGGTGAGATCAGCGATTTTTTGCAGATCTTGCAGATTCAGTTTCATATCCAAACTCTTCTTTCTTCGATCTAACAGATTTGCCTGATTTGGAATTGTGAGATGTTCTTGGTCAGAAAGCCGACGGCACGAGCAACGCGGACTCGACCAGCACATCGACACCCCCCGAGGGCATGATCGCCCGCGCCGGGATGTCTTTGCCGGCCCGCCACTCGGCCACCGCGCTGCGTTTGGATTCGCCGCTGACCAGAAATAGCACGTGCCGGGCACGGCTCAGCCGCGCCGCACTCAACGATACTCGCTGTGGAGGGGGCTTAGGTGCATCGAATACCGCCAACGTATCCGGCGAGCCGGGCGCTGTTCCCCACTCATGACCAGGAAACAGGCTTGCCGTGTGGCCGTCCTCCCCAAGTCCCAACAGCACCAAATCGAAGTCGCCGACGGTCCTCAGGGTCTTCGCATACATTCGGGCAGCGTGAAACGCACCCAACTCCGCCGGTATCGTGTGTAGCTGAAACGGCGGAATGGACACGCAATCGAGCCAAACCTCCGCGGCCATGCGCGAGTTGCGCGCAAAATCGTCTGCCGGCAAACAGCGCTCGTCGCCGAAATAGATGCACCACGCGGACCAATCGGTTTGGGCTGCACGTAAACAGGCATAGATTCCGCGCGGCGTGTTTCCGCCGGCGAGGACGAGATGGAATTGGCCGCGTGCGTGAATAGCCTTCGCCGCGCCGGCTAGGATGGTCTCAAACGCCGCTTGTTGCAACGCCCGCTCATCAGAGACCGCATGCCAACGGTGCAGTTCTATGCGGGCGTGATTCATCGGCTGGTACTCGATACACGGTCGTCCAACATTATCGCTCATTGCCGCGGCCTTCGCATCCTCCTGACCCATCCGGATGATGCGGCGTTGTCCATCACAAAGACTTGACGCTTGGAACCCGTCGGAGGACAGGACTGGTTGTCCGGCACGCATTGCGAACCGATCTGTGCAGCAACGCAGGTGGGTCTTGTTAACTCACCGCTCAGGGGATATGCTCGGGCGCTTCACAAGCTTCGTTTACAAATCAACTTTTCCGTGTTGCTTCTCGTCTGGTTTCGGTGTCTCACCCTTCACGTAAGCTTTCGCTGCTTCGAAAACGTACTTCAGACCCTGCGCACCGGCGTTATTCCAATATTCGCCGGCGTGCGCATTGAATTTAATCAACGATATCGCTGGATCTGTCTTCCCTTTCGGAAACCATACCTTCCAGGCTTCGCTCCATAATCGATCTACCAGCGCTTGGTCACGTACGACCGCGGCTTGACCGGACACTGATGCGAACTGGTTCGGGCTTTGAAAGGTCAACGTGACAATCGGATTAGCCTCGATCTCAGTGACCTTTGGTGAATCGATGCCGGCGACGAAGTAGGCGTCGGCATCTGCGTGCAATTCGGCAACGGCCATCGGCCGCGCACGCATCTGTCCGTCCGCTGAACGAGTGACCAACATTGCGGTATCGAAGTCCTTTAGCAAATCGTACAAATGCTCGCGACGTTCTAACTGTTTATCCATTATTGGGTTCCGTGTAGAAATGACATTGGGAAAATAGTTTATCTCTTTTTCGCGCCTGCGGCTTACGTTTCTCGGCAAGCCACTGGCCTACGGTCAGCCTGAGCCAATCGGCGCCGTGCGTCAGGTTCTCGAGGGCTTCTGAGGACGAGATGCTTGCACCGGGGCTGGCAAGGGGTTGTGCCAACCCCCGTTGGCTGCGATGAGCGCATCAGCTTGTTTCGGCCCCCAGCTATGGCGCCGGTAAGGACGAACCCGGTCGTGGTTTTTAAGAACTGGATCGACCACCGCCCAGGCCGCCTCAACCGCATCTGCACGGGTGAAAAG